>CAZDXK010000294.1:0-3032 GCA_964509215.1 uncultured Actinomycetes bacterium
GATCAACGCCTCCCGCGGCTCGGCGCTGGTCGGCGCCAAGAGCACCGGGAGCGGCCGAACGACGTTCTCGATCCGCACGCCGTTCGCATCCACGACGACCACGGCCGCGGGGTCGCCGGCGACGAACGAGTACCTGCCCCAGCGCTCGGATCGTTCGACCGACTCGAGGATCAGGCCGGGACCGTTGCCCGCCAGGACAGGGAAGAGCCCCACGGGTGTGGAGACGTCGGCGATGAGCTCGGTCCAGACGGGAACCAGCGGCCACTCGGCCGCGAGTGTGTCGAACTCGTCCCGGTCGGGCCTCACCTGCAACTGCGATTCCACGTGCGCTCCTCCTCGTCGGCGCCGTCGGATCCTGCGGCGGATCCGGCGGCGAGGAACCAAGAAACCCCGGACCGTCGGCCCGGGGCTGCGTTGGCTCGCGGTGCGAGCGCTGGACCTACGAGCGCATCGGTACCGGGCTCCGCGAGCCCCCGCGCCACGTCCAGGTCTTCCCGTGCGTTCGCATCAGGCGGCGATTGTGCCTGCTAGGCAGGGACATCGTCAATGGTGCCCGGGCCGAGTGCCAAAGTCCACTGACGGTATCCTGTGGAACCCATGCGTCTGTCACGGATGTTCGCGCCCACGCTCCGCGAGGATCCGGCCGACGCCGACATCGCGAGCCACCGGCTGCTGCTCCGAGCGGGCTTCATCCGCCAGGTCATGGCCGGCGTGTACACCACGCTTCCGATGGGGCTGCGGACGATACGCAAGATCGAGGCCGTGGTGCGGGAGGAGATGGAGGCCGCCGGCGCGCAGGAGATCCGGATGCCGATCGTGCTCCCCGCCGGGCCGTGGCGAGCCACCGGCCGCTACGAGCTGTACGGCGACAACCTGTTCAAGCTCGACGATCGTCACGGGCGCGAGCTGATCCTCGGTCCCACGCAGGAGGAGGTCGTGGCGCTGCTCGCGGCCGGCGATCTTCCGTCCTACCGGGACCTGCCGGTGATGCTCTACCAGGTCGAGTGGAAGTACCGCGACGAGTTCCGTCCCCGGTTCGGGTTGCTGCGAGGACGCGAGTTCTTGATGAAGGACGCGTACTCCATCGACCGTGACGAGGACGGGCTGCGGGAGTCGTACCGGGTCATGTACGAGGCGTACGAGCGGATCTTCGAGCGGTTCGGATTGGACCTGGCGATCGTCGAGGCCGATCCAGGCCAGATCGGCGGTGGTCTCAACCACGAGTTCATGGCCAGGGCGAGCGTCGGCGAGGATCTGTTCGTCGAATGCGAGAACGGCGACTACCTGGCCGACACGGAGGCCGCCCGGCCGATGGCGCCCGAACCCGCGGGGGAGGGGACCGAGCCGCTCACCCAGATCGACACGCCGAACACCCCCACGATCGAGTCGCTCGCGACGTTGTTGGGCGTGGAGCCCCGGCAGACGCTGAAGTGCGTGATGTTCGACGTGGCCGGGGGAGCCACGGCGGTCCTGGTGCCGGGAGACCGCGAGATCAACGTGGACAAGCTCGGGAAGCTCGTCTTCCCGGCGAAGGTGCGGCCGTTCGAGGCCGACGACTTCGCCGCGTGCGGGTTCGTGAAGGGCTACGTCGGGCCGCAGGGGTTCGACGAGAACGTGCAGGTCTTCGCGGATCTCACCGTCAGGGGTGGGAAGGATTGGGTAACGGGGTCGAACATCGTGGATCGTCACGTGACGGGGGCGAACGCCGGCCGCGACTTCCGCGTGGACCGGTGGGAGGACCTCGTCGAGTTCCGCGAGGGCGACCGCTGCCCGATCGACGGGGGGAAGTTGCATGTCGGCCGCTCGATCGTCGTCGGTCACATCTATCAACTTGGGACGCACTATTCGGGGCCGCTCGACGCGACGTTCGTGGACGAGGACGGCTCGGAGAAGCCGTACGTGATGGGGAGCTACGGGATCGGGATCACGCGGATCATGGCCGCCGCGGCGGAACAGGGCCACGACGACGACGGTTTGATCTGGCGGAAGGCGATGGCGCCGTTCGAGGCGATCGTCGTCATCGCGACCCGCGACCACGAGGGAGCGGTTGCGGAGGCGGAACGGATCTACGCCGAGCTTCGCGACCGCAGGGTCGACGTGGTGCTCGACGACCGGGCGGAGAACGCCGGCGTCAAGTTCAACGACGCCGACCTGATCGGCTACCCCGTGCAGGTGGTCGTGGGGAAGCGCGGGGTCGAGGCGGGGACCGTCGACCTCAAGCTTCGCGCGAGCGGGGAACGGAAGCAGGCGCCGATCGTCCAAGCAACGTCCGCCGCCGTCGACCTGCTGGCCGACGCGCCGTAAGCTCTTCGTCGTGAGCGGTGCGAGGGTCCCCTACCATCTGGTCGAGTTCGTCAAGCTGCACCGGCAGGTGGAGGGCGTGATCCAACACGTGGGGTTGCAGACGTGGGACCTACTCCTCGTGGACGTCACGGGCCTGTGGGACCGCGACGAGTTCCCGACGAAGGAGGCCGCTGAGGCCGCGTGCCGGACGCTCCGCGTTCCGTCCCACCAGGGCTGGGACGATCCCCGGATGGTCCGTCGGATGAACGGCCGGGACCACTGGAACACCCCGGACGGCCGGCGCCGGGCGCTCTGAGCAGCAGTTCCGGGAGGGTCGGCTATACTCAACGTCGTACAGCCAGCAGAGTTGTGTCCGGAAGTGGGCTCGCGCCCACTTTCTTTGTCGAAGGGGGCGGTCGGGCGGATGGAGGCGGAGACGCTCATCAGGCCCGTGATCGAGGGGTCGGGCCTCGAGCTCGTGGACGTCGCGTTCCGACGGGAATCGGGCCGGAGGGTGCTTCGGGTCGTCGTCGACCGGGAAGGCGGCGTGGATGTGGACACGATCGCCGAGCTGGCAGAGAAGGTGTCGCGGCGGCTGGACGTCGAAGGGTTCGCCCCGGGGCCGTACGCGCTCGAGGTGTCTTCGCCCGGGATCGAACGGTCGCTGAAGCGGCCGCGCGACTTCAAGCGACTTGTGGGAGACACGGTGAAGGTGAAGACGACCACGCCCGTCGACGGGCGAACGAACA
>CAZDXK010000295.1:0-3018 GCA_964509215.1 uncultured Actinomycetes bacterium
GAGCGCGGTCGACAGCGCGGCTGCCTGCGCCTCGGGCAGTGTGTCGAGACGGTGCAGCACCGGCGTCAGCACGTCGACGAGGGCCGCGTAGGGGAGGTCGGCCTCGGATTCCACTCCGGCGGTCTCGAGGACGGTCATCTCCCCGGCCTGCTCGACGAGCTCGCGCAGGAGCGTCGTCTTGCCGATGCCGGGCTCGCCGACGAGCACGAACGCCGCGCCGGTGCCGGTTTGCGCGGCGGCAAGCGCCGTCGCAAGCCTCGCGGACTCCACCTCGCGGCCGATCAGCATGTTCTTCAAGCCTAGGGCTTTCCCCGGCGCGAGCGGCCCGCCACGCCACCTAGGGTCGAAGACGGCGCGTTCTCGCGGGTGGTGCCGGCGGCCCGGCACCGCCTCGCGAGAGCACGCAACCACTACGAAGGGACACGGGATGAGGACACGCACACACATCGACACACATCCCCACACGAGGAGGTGGCTGGCGCTCCTTCCGCTCGCGATCGTCGCGCTGGCGCTCGTGCAGGCGCACACAGCGGCAGCGGACACGTACAACGCCTGCGGCGTCCTCACCACGGACGACCCCATCCCAATCACGTGTCCGACGCTTCCGGACGCGATCGCCGCGGCGACCGCGAACCCGGGCCCGGACACGATCAGGCTCGAGGGCGGCTCCTACTGCCCGATCGCACTGACGGGAGCCAACGGCGAGATCAGCTTCGTCGGGCGTGGCTTCGCCGGAATTACCGGTCCAGGTCCGATCGTGGTCACCGGGCCTGAAGCCGAGGCCTCGACGTTCACCTCGCACGTCAGCCCCTGCGTCGCAACGGGCTACCTCGTCAAGATCGACGGCAATCCGAACACGATCACCTTCCAGAAGGTCGCGTTCGTGGGCGAGACCACTTCCGGCGTGGGTACGGCGATCATCATGAACGGCGGTGCCGCTTCGGCCGTCGGTTCGCTCGTGCTCCGCGACGTGATCGTCAGGGGCAACACGGTCGGCGTGTCCTTCCGCGGCTTCAGCCCCAGCCGTTTCACGATGACCGGCAGCACCATTTCCGGCAACACGAACGGCGTCTTCCTCACGGGAGTCGACGTGGCGTCGATCACGAACAGCACGTTCGCGGACAACACCGACCGGGGTCTGACCACCGGCACCAACTACAGCGTGGAGCTCAAGAGCGACACCTTCACCCGGAACTTCATCGGGATCGAGTCGAGGGGCAACGGCAGCCGCGTGCAGATGACCAACACGATCGTCGGCGGGAACACAATTGACTGTGCCGGCAACAGTGTCTTCTCGCTCGGGCACAACCTCATCGGGAACTTCTGCGGAACCCCAGGTGTTGCGGATCAGGTCGGCACCGGGGTCACCCTCGCGGCTCTCAATCTCAACGGTGGACCGACGCCGACGATTCTGCCGCCCGCTGCGGCAATCGGGAACGGCACGAACGGCTCCTGTCCGACCACCGACCAGCGCGGTTACACCCGGACCACCGGCGCGTGCGACGTCGGTGCCGTCGAGCTCAACGGCGTTCCGCCGGACAACACGCCGCCCACGCCGAACCCGCTGACCTTGACGTTCGGGTCGGTCACGATCGCCTTCGACTCGGTGCTCGTGTCGGGCCAGACGAGCGTAACGACGAGCAGTAGCGGCCCGGCGATCCCGGCCGGCTTCACTCTCAACGGCAGCTACTACAACGTCTCGACGACGGCGGCCTTCACGACCGCCACGCTCTGCGTCACGGATCCGTCGGTGACTGCGAGCTCGAGGTTGCTGCACTACCCGGGCCCGACGGACGTCACCCAGACGCCGGTTGTGCCGCCACAAATCTGCAGCACCTCGCTTAGCTCGTTCTCGCCCTTCGCGATCGTGGAGCCGGTCTCCGACACGACGCCGCCCTTGCTGTCGGTCTCGCATGCTGCTGACGGCGCAAACGGGTGGAACGTGACCACCGGACCGGTAGTCGTCTCGATCAATGCGAGCGACGCGGGTAGCGGGCTTGCAGGACCACCGAGCTGCACGGACACCTACAACGGTGGTGCTTCGGCGGCTCTCACCGTCACGGGCTCGTCCCCGAGCTTCGCGGCAAGCGCGACGGGTGAGGGCGTGCACGAGATCACATGCACGGTCAGCGACGTCGCCGGTAACTCCGCTGCCGCCGCAAGCGACACGGTCAAGCTCGACACGCAGGCGCCGGTCGTCTCCTACACCGGGAACGCCGGTACCTACACAACGGCCCAGACGATCAGCATCACCTGCTCGGCCGCTGATGCGACGCCAGGCTCAGGGCTCGTCTCGAGCACGTGCGTGAGTATCACGGAGCCCGCGTCCAACTTCACGCTCGGCTCGCACGGCCTCTCGGCCGACGCGACCGACGGCGCGGGGAACGTCGGGCACAGCTCGACCAGCTTCAACGTGCAGGCGGTTCCCGCACCTGTGCCGATCACGCTCGGCGGTCTCTGCCTGAAGACCAAGCAGTTCATCCAGAGCTCGCAGCGCTACCTGTTGCTGAACGCGCGGCAGAAGGTCGTCATCGACCTGGTGGCGAACGTCCTCTGTTACAGGCTCGCTGCGATTGGCCCGTGGCTCACGCCGAAGCAGAAAGCGTCGTTCGTGACTGCCTACAAGGCGGGGGTGCAGGCGCTGGTCCCGCCCGGCTGGCTGACGCAAGCCCAGGCAACGACCTTGATCGGTCTCGCGAACCAGCTGTAGGCGCAAAACCTAGGGATTCCCCCGGCGCGAGCGGCGCGGGGTGAGGCCTAGGCTCGAGGTGCGTGTCCTCGCGGGGCGGTTTCGGCGGCCAGGAGCCGCCCTCGCGAGGCCACGCTTACCTCCATGAAGGGACCTGAAGATGAGGACACGCGCACGCATCACGCTCGCCGGGCTCGCGCTCGGCGCAGCACTGTTGGGCGGCGTCGCCTGGGCGACGATCCCCGCCGACAACGGCGTCTATACGGCCTGCAAGCTGAAGGCGACGGGCACGATCAGGCTGATCGACCCCTCCGGGCCGAGCAACTCGC
>CAZDXK010000296.1:0-3017 GCA_964509215.1 uncultured Actinomycetes bacterium
CGATGCAACCCGACATCATGCTGCTCGACGAGGTCACGAGCGCGCTCGACCCGGAGCTCGTCGCCGAGGTGCTCGACGTGATCCGCGAGCTCGCGGAGGGCGGGATGACCATGCTGATCGCGACACACGAGATGGGCTTCGCGCGAGACATCGCCGGCCGCGTCTGCTTCCTGGACGAAGGCGTCATCCTGGAGCAGGGTCGGCCCGCGCAGATCTTCAGCGAACCGCGGGAGGAGCGGACGAAGCAGTTCCTGCAGCGGATCATCGCCGCGGGCCGCATGTGAACGAGGGGAGCGGCAACATGGGTCGTCGAGGGGCTGCGTGGGTGGCGACACTGTCGGTCGCGGCGGCGATGTCTTTGATGCTCGGCAGTGCCTCCACCGGGACGGTGCGTCCAACGGCAGGTCGCGCGTGCGGAACAGCCTGGACGGCGGCGGCACAACCCGCTCTCTCGGGATCCGGCGGGCTCGATGACGTTGTCGCGACCTCGTCGACCGATGCATGGGCCGTCGGCAGCCGATACGACCCCGCCGATCAGATGGGGCACACCCTGATCGAGCACCACGACGGCGTGTCGTGGACGGTCACGCCCTCGGCCGACGGCCCCGACGCGCTCCAGAGCGTGCTCTCGGGCGTGGCTGCGCGGACGGCCGACGACGCGTGGGCGGTCGGCTCCTTCACGAGGCCGAACAACCTCGTGCGCACACTCATCCAGCATTGGGACGGTTCGTCGTGGACCAGGGTGAAGAGTCCGAACGCCGGGCAACCGGCCGGCGGCGAGCTCGGCGGCGTGACGGGGCTCGCGGCCGACGACGTCTGGGCCGTGGGGAGCTACGGACAGGACGCGCCCAGCCGGACGCTGATCGAACATTGGGGCGGCACGGCGTGGTCGATCGTGCCGAGCCCGAACAAGGGCCCGTACCCGAACTCCCTGTCGGATGTCGCCGCCGTCGCGCCCGACGACGTGTGGGCGGTGGGCACGTGGTTCACGAAGGCGTTCGTCGACCGGACGCTGACGCTCCATTGGGACGGCACGGCGTGGCACCGGGTGAAGAGCCCGAACGCGGGGCAGGCGTCCGCCGCGAACGACTTGGTGTCGGTGTCCGCCGTCGCCACCGACGACGTCTGGGCGGTCGGCGTGCGCGGTCTGCACACGCTCGTGATGCATTGGGACGGCACATCGTGGTCGGTCGTCCCGAGCCCTACGCCGGGCGGGAACGCGGATCTGGCCGGCGTCGCCGCCTTCGGTTCCGACGACGTCTGGGCGGTGGGAGGTCGTCTGGATACCCAAGCCAGGGCCATCCGCACGTTGGTCGAGCACTGGGACGGCACGTCCTGGACCGTCGTAGAGAGCGCGAACAAAGGGAAGAGCGACAACCATCTCTGGGGGGTGTCGGCCGTGACAGGTCGGATGCTCGCGGTCGGCGACCGATTCAGCGGCGGTGGCACCGGCCCGCTGGTGCCGCTCTCCCTGGAGCGATGCGCTCCCTGAGCTCCTGACCCGCCGGCCATGTCGGCGGGGGGCCTACAATCGCACCGTGCCCCCGTTCCGTATCGCAGCCGACTTCGAGCCCGCCGGCGACCAGCCGGAGGCCATCGCGCGGCTCACCGAGGGCGTCCTGGCCGGCGAGCAGCACCTGACGCTCCTGGGAGCCACCGGCACCGGCAAGACGTTCACGGTCGCGCACGTCGTCGAGGCGGTTCAGCGCCCGACACTGGTGATCGCCCCCAACAAGTCCTTGGGCGCCCAGCTCGCCAACGAGTTCCGGGAGGTCTTCCCGGACAATGCCGTCGAGTACTTCGTCAGCTACTACGACTACTACCAGCCCGAGGCATACATCCCACAGACCGACACCTACATCGAGAAGGACTCGTCGGTGAACGACGAGATCGAGCGCCTACGGCACGCAGCCACCGCGGCCCTGCTGTCGCGCCGCGACGTCCTCATCGTCGCCAGCGTCTCGTGCATCTACGGGTTGGGCTCACCCGAGGAGTACGAAGGTCAGATCCTGCGCCCGTACAAGGGGACCGAGATCCCGCTCGAGTTCGCGATGCAGCGGCTCGTCGACATCCAATACCAGCGGAACCAGGTCAGCCGCGCCCGCGGGACGTTCCGCGTCACCGGCGACACGCTCGAGGTCTTCCCGCCGTACGACCAGATCGGCACCCGGATCGAGTGGTGGGGCGACACGATCCAGCGGGTGACGCAGTTCGACCCGCTGACCGGTGAGATCGTGGGGGAGCTGACCGAGACCACGGTCTTCCCCGCCTCGCACTACGTGGCGAGCGACCAGCGCATGAAACGCGCGCTCGGGACGATCGAGGAGGAATTGCACCAGCGGCTCGCGGAGCTGAACGACCAGGGCAAGCTGCTCGAGGCCGAACGGCTGCGGATGCGCACGTCCTACGACCTTGAGATGATGCGCGAGGTCGGGTTCTGTAGCGGCATCGAGAACTACTCGCGCCACATCGACGGCCGCGGGCCGGGCACGGCGCCATACACGTTGCTCGACTACTTCCCCGACGACTACCTCGTCGTGATCGACGAGTCACACGTGACGGTGCCGCAGCTCCACGGTATGTACGAGGGAGACCTCTCGCGTAAGTCGACGCTCGTCGAGCACGGGTTCCGCTTGCCGAGCGCCATCGACAACCGTCCCCTGCGGTTCGACGAGTTCACCGAGCGCGTGAACCAGGTCGTGTTCATGTCGGCGACGCCCGGCGACTACGAGCTCAGGCTGTCGAAGCGGATCGTCGAGCAGATCGTCCGACCGACCGGGCTGGTCGACCCGGAGGTACAGGTCAGGCCCACGAAGGGCCAGGTCGACGACCTGATCGAGGAGATCCGCAAGCGCTCCGAGCACGATCAGCGCGTCCTGGTGACCACGCTCACCAAGAAGATGGCTGAGGACCTCACCGACTACCTCGTCGAGATGGGCATCCGCGTGCGGTACCTGCACTCCGAGGTGGATACGCTGCAACGGATCGAGATCCTGCGCGACCTGCGGCTGGGGGAG
>CAZDXK010000297.1:0-3016 GCA_964509215.1 uncultured Actinomycetes bacterium
GAGCTGCTCAGATTTCAACCGGCGAGAAGTGCTCAGTTTTCACCCGGCGTCGACATCGGTGGAAAGAGCCAGCATGCATCCCCAGGAGACGAACCTTTCATCGCGATGGCGGCGCGCAAGGCTGGCTTGCCGTCGGGGGTAGGCGATAGACGGACCTGACCTCGCGTCCTATGGTCCATGTGGGGAGGCAGACGTTGGACCCCCAAGACAATCGATACGCAGCAAGCGCTCGACGAGGCGTTCGAGAACATCATCGTTCTGGAGCCGCCCTCTCCCGACCCAGATGACGACTGGATGCAGGGAGAGTTCGACATCACCTGACCAAGGCAGCTCCCGCGTTCGTGAGGTCAGACTGGTTCGGCTCGTCGACAGGCACCGTGGAGGAGGTGCAGGTGCACGTCGACGTGGCAAGGTGATCGAGTCCATAGCCACTCGTTCCCGCCCGACTGACGCCGCTCCGGCCTCCGGGCCGTCGCGCGATCGGCATCCCGTCTCCTCGGTCGGCGGCTAGGCGGGTCATGGTCGCGCCGACGAGCACGGGCGATGTCGATCCGGCTTGCGCGCTACGAATCCAGATGCGCCTTGCCCAGAGACGAAGGTCAGGCATAGGGTCGACCCTCGTCGCCGGACCATAAGGAGGGGTTGGTGATGTACAGGATGAGACAGTTGTTCACGGTCTCGGATATCGACGGGTGGAACGAAGCCATCACCATCGTGGAAGAGGTCAACAAGCTCTGCGCATCGAATGGCTGGGCACAAGGAACGGTCTTCACGCGGACGGTCGGGCCATTCAACGAGATGTGTCTAGAGATCGAGTACGCGGACCTCGCGACCTTCGAACGCGAAAATAAGGAGTGGATGAATGAGCCAGGTATCGGAGAGCTGATGCGACGCATCGATGCGATCCCGACGGAGGACCTGGGATACAGCGAACTTTGGGAAGAGGCGACGCCCGTCCCTGACTAGGGGTTGATCGGACGTCGCCGGACAGGCTTTGGCTCAGCCTAAGTCAGCCGATGATTTCGACCTCGGCCTTGCCCGCTGATCGCTACCTCCTGTGATCGCGCTTCGCACTGAGCTTCATGCGCGAGCCTTACGAGATAGGTCACGTTCGCCAGCACTGCGACTATCGCACTCGCTGAAGGGATATGAACGAGCTTGGGCCACGCGTGGGTCCTTACCGAACCTCCCGGTTCTCGATCCGCGTGGGTGTCGACTCCTCCAGTTTCAATCAAACGCTCGATCGCGCTTGACACCTACCGATGAGGGATGGTGTGCTCAGCAGGCCCGCGGTCGGTGTGCCCGCTCGACGAAGAGGGAGAGTTGCATGCGTCGTGTCGGGTTCGCCGTCATCTCGGTCCTGTTGTTGGTTCAGGTCGTCGTTGCGATCCCGATAAGCGCCGGGGCGTCGGACGATCGATCGCGCGTCGGGCGATCGAGGTATCCACTCGCCAAGCCCACGCTGCATCTGAGTGTGGGTGGAGCCGTCGGGAAAGCCCCGCCCGTGACTGAGAACTTCGAGATCGTGGGCCATACGGACCTCGGCCACAAAGACACCAACGGCGACGTATGGGTCCACGAGGACTACGCGTACGTCGGCACCTGGGGTGATCCCTGCAACGGGCTCGGGGTCAAGGTCGTCGATGTGTCGGACCCGACCCGCCCGGTGATGGTCGGACGTGTCGGCGGGCGCCGGTTCACGAGCGCCGAGGACGTCGTCGTGCGGAGCGTCTCCACGACGTCGTTCACCGGGGATCTGTTGGCGGTGGGTATCCAGCGATGCGGCGGCGGGGCCGGGCTTGACCGAGCGAGGTTCGGCGTCCAGTTCTGGGACATGACTGATCCCGCCGATGCGAAGATGCTGGGCTCGGTCGGGGTCGCGAACGGCGGAGGAGGCGTGCACGAGCTCGACCTGTTCCAGCGAGGGGGCAAGGTGTACGCGCTCTTAGCGACCCCGGGCTCGGAGTTCTTCGATCCGAAGCCGGCGGGGGAGTTCCGCATCGTCGACGCCACTGACCCGCGCACGCCGGTTCAGATCGCTGACTGGGGTGCGTTCGAGCACGGGCTGACGAACGGCCCGTTCGATGGTCTGGGCAGTCTTGGGACCCTGTTCGCGCACAGCGTACGAGCTAGCGCGGATGGCACGAAGGCGTACGTGTCGTACTGGGATGGCGGTGTGCTCACATTCGACATCACCGATCCGACGGACCCGACGCTCCTGTCCCAGACGGAGTACGCGCCGGACGCGGATGGAGACGCGCACTCCGTGTCCGAGTACTTCGGCAGCCGCCACTTCCTGCTGCAGAACGAGGAAGACGGAGATCCACGATCGCCGGCACACATCTCGTACGGCGACCCACCCACTGTGGGGATCGCGAGCGAATCCCCCGATGCTCCGCCGCTCTGGAAGGTTCCGGGCCATGCGATCGCCGGCCCGGTCGTCCAGGCGCGCAGGCAGGGGTGCGATGTGCGCAACTACCCGGCAGAAGCGAGAGGCGCGATCACGGTCGTGCGGACGGTGTTCATGCTGTTCGACGACCCGAGGACGGCCGACCGTCAATGCCGTCAGGCGACGCAAGAGCGCGCCGCCGCCGCCGCGGGGGCGGTCGCGGTGGTGCACGATTGGATCTCGGAGGCGACGAGCCCACAGTGGTGGACGCAGGGACCGGTCGACGTACCGGTCCTGTTCACCGATCACGAGACCGCGGTGGGGATGGTCCAGGCCGGCGAGGCGACCCTCGAAGCCCAGGAACCTTCGTACGGGATCTTGCGGGTGTTCGACGCCGCGACGGGTCAGCAGGTCGCCTCGTTCGACGACGTGCCGGGCGTCCACCGGTTGTCGCCCCTGCCTGTCTTCCCCTGGGCATGGTCAATCCACAACAACGAGGTGCTCGGCGATCGGTCCTACGCCGCCTGGTACTCGAACGGCATCGTTGCGCTGGACCTCACTCCGCTGAACAGCGTTCCGCCGGGCGATCCGGTCATGGTCGGCCAGTTCATCCCCAAACCGCTTAAG
>CAZDXK010000298.1:0-3009 GCA_964509215.1 uncultured Actinomycetes bacterium
CTTGGCCGCCGCCCGCTGCCGGCGGAAGCGGAGGTGCCTCCCGCCGAGCGTTGGGAGCAGGTGTACGTCGTTCGCGCGGGGGACACGGTCTGGTCGATCGCCGAGGATGCGGCCGCAGGGGCGGATCCTCGCGCGGTGGTCAACGCGATCGGGGTCCGCAACGGCATCGACGTCGGTACCGTCGTCCCAGGGCAGGCGCTGGTCATCCCGCGAAGCGCTTGACGACGCAACATGGTGCGGGTACGGTTCGCGCCGCCACAAGATGTTGTGGCGGCGAGCGACCAGCCACCTATGCGATGCCCTTGGTGCGATGCGGACGACGATCGCGTCGTCGATTCCCGGTCCGCCGACGGCGGTGCGGCGATCCGGCGCCGGCGCGAGTGTGCCGCGTGTGGACGCCGGTACACGTCGTTCGAGCGCGTCGAAGACGTGGGGCTCGTCGTGGTCAAGCGGGACGGCTCCAGGGACCCGTTCGACCGGGCCAAGCTCGAGAGCGGCATCCTGAAGGCCATCAAGAATCGCCCGGTCTCACCGGAGCAGGTGGAACGGGTCGTGCATCGGGTCGAGGAGCGGCTCCGCCGCAAGGGACCGGAGGTGACCTCGCAGGCGGTCGGCGTCGAGGTCCTCGCCAGCCTGGCGAAGCTCGACCAGGTGGCGTACATGCGGTTCGCCAGCGTCTACAAGGACTTCCAGGAGATCACGGACTTCCAGAGCGAGCTGGACGTTCTGTTAGAGAAGAAGACCCCCGCGAAGCCCCGCTCGGGCTAGATCTACTGCCGTTCGCCTCTCGGCCTGGGATACTATATCTAGTGGGTCGCGAAGTTTCTTGGCACATCATCTTGACGTCCGGGTCCCAGGAGTCCACAATCGCGAAGCCCGAATCACACAGATGTCATTCTTTCCACAGGTTATCCACACCAGATCCACGACGGTCCAAGGGAAAGGGGTGCAGGTGGCGACGAAAGAGGGGGACGTCGAGGTCGTCCGAGAGGGCTTGACCTTCAACCGATACTTCACGACCGAAGGGCGACACCCGTTCGACGAAGTCGAATGGGAGACGCGTGACGCGATCATCCCGAACTTCAAGGAGGGTGGCTTCGCCTTCGAGCAGCGCGACGTGGAGTTCCCCATCTCGTGGTCGCAGAACGCGACCAACATCGTCGCCCAGAAGTACTTCCGGGGCACGCTCGGCACTCCCCAGCGTGAGTCCTCGGTCCGCCAGCTCACGGGGCGTGTCGTCGACACGATCCGCGTCTGGGGCGAGCGCAACGGCTACTTCGCGTCCAAGCACGACGCGCAGGTGTTCGCCGAGGAGCTCACGCACCTGATCGTCAACCAGAAGGCCGCGTTCAACTCGCCGGTGTGGTTCAACGTCGGTGTGCCGGACACGCCGCAGCAGTGCAGCGCGTGCCAGCCGTACGACTCGCTTGTGTCGACTCCAGCCGGGCTCGTCCCGATCGGCGAACTCGTTGAGCGTGACGCGGTCGGGACCAAGGTCTACGACGCTCACGGCGTAACCGGGATCGTTGCCACGAAGGCGAACGGCGTGAAGGAGGTCCTGCGGATCCGCACGAAGTCAGGCCACACGCTCGACGTCACTGCGGATCACCTCGTGTGGCGCGTGACCGGGAAGGGAACCGGCGGGTTCGTGGCGGCCGGAAGCGTACGAGAGGGCGATCGACTCGAATGGCACCGGCGTGCAGCGTTTGGCGAGATGGAAATCGAAACGCGCGAGATCGCCGAGGCTGCCCTCGCTGGCTGGCTTCAGTCGGACGGCTTCGTTGGACAGTATGAGGGGACCAACCGCTCTCTCACGATCGAAGCGATGACCGTCACGGATGCGGAGCACCAGTGGGTCACCGAAGCGCTCGACAAGGTCTTCCCCTCAGTGCACCGGAACGAGCGTACACAACCCACGCAAGACGCATCCCTCGACTGTCGGCGGATCAGACTGTACGGCAACGCCCTCTCGGGATTCGTGGAGCGGTGGAAGCTACGGGCGCGCGGCGTCGAGATGACGGTTCCGGAGCACCTCTTCACTGCACCGCTGCCCGTGGTTGCCGCCTACCTCCGAAGCATCTTCCAGGCCGAGGGCTACGTGTCGGTCCGAGGCACATCCGCGCGGATCGGAATGGACATGATCTCCGAGGGAGTGGTCCGCGGTGTCCAGCAGTTGCTCTCTCGGTTCGGGATCTTCGCCCGCGTGAGGTTCAAGGGCGATGCCCGGCCCGATCGAAAGGGCTGTTGGTCCCTCACTATCGGGTCCGTGGGCGATCAGGGGACGTTCGCCGAGGAGATCGGCTTCATCGACCCGCGCAAAGTCGACATGCTCGAGATCGCCATAGATCGGTTCGGCGTCGCGAGCCGTGAGACCAAGACCCTCGAGATCGAACGCGTGTCCTCGTTGGGACCGATGGAGGTCTACGACATCCAAACGGAGAGTGGCGAGTACCTCTCCGGCAACCTCCGGGTGCACAATTGCTTCATCCTTGCGGTCGAGGATCACATGTCCTCGATCCTCAACTGGTACGTCGAGGAAGGGACGATCTTCAAGGGTGGTTCCGGGTCGGGCATCAACCTGTCGCAGATCCGTTCGTCCAGGGAGTCGCTCGCCGGCGGCGGCACCGCGTCGGGTCCCGTCTCGTTCATGCGCGGCGCCGACGCGTCGGCCGGCACGATCAAGTCGGGCGGCAAGACCCGTCGAGCGGCCAAGATGGTGATCCTGAACATCGACCATCCCGACGTCCGCGATTTCATCTGGTGCAAGGCGGTCGAGGAGCACAAGGCGCGGGCACTCCGCGACGCCGGGTTCGACATGGATCTCGACGGTCGCGACTCGTACTCGATCCAGTATCAGAACGCGAACAACTCCGTGCGAGTGACCGACGAGTTCATGCGCGCCTTCGAGCAGGATCAGGACTGGAGGCTCAAGGCCGTATTGACGGGGGAGACGCTCGACACCGTCCGTGCCCGCGAGCTGATGCGCGAGATCTCGCAGGCCGCGTGGGA
>CAZDXK010000299.1:0-3006 GCA_964509215.1 uncultured Actinomycetes bacterium
GGATGGGCCGCCGTGACCGGGACGCTCGCCGCCCCAGCTTGGATCCTGTTCGCGATCATCTTCGTCTGGACCCCGCCGCATTTCTGGGCGCTCTCGATCCGGTTCAAGGGCGACTATGCCGCGGCCGGCGTCCCGATGCTGCCGGTCGTGAAGGGCGAGGACGAGACCCGCCGGCAGATCTTCCTGTACTCGCTCGTGCTGTTCGGCACGACGTTGCTGCTGTACCCCGTCGGGGACATGGGGCCGATCTACCTCTCCACGGCGATCGTGCTGGGCGGCGTCTTCGTCTACCGGGCCCTGCGGCTGTGGCGCGAACCCGCCTCCGACCGCGCCTGGGGCGTCTTCAAGTACTCGATCGTGTACCTGGCCGCGCTGTTCGGCGCCGTCGCGTTGGACGCGCTGGCACCGCTCGGCCGCTGAGCTCTGGAAGGGCTCAGCCGGAAGGCGACGAACCGGTGGCGCCCGGTGGCGCCTCGCCTCCCGTTCCGGACCCCCCGCCGGGACCGGCGACCACTGCGCTGCCGTTCATGGTGGGGTGGACGTCGCACTGGAAGTAGTACGTCCCCGGCTCGAGCGGTGGGATCGGGTACTCCCGGCTCTCGATGCCAGGGAACTGCTCGCCCTGGAACAGGGTCTCGGACAGGGAAGAGTCGTTGTAGATGGCGATATTGTGCGGTACGCCGGCGTCCTGGTTGTCGAACGTGACGGTCGTCGGCTGCCCGGCTGAGAGGTCGATCTCATCCGTGTTGAACTTCAACGCCTGGGCGGTGACGGTGAGACCCCCGCCGCCCCCGCCGCCGTCCTCGACGCCGCCTTCGACGGACTCGATCGTCCCCACCATCGTCGACGGGTGGACGGCGCACCGGAAGAAGTACGACCCGGGCAGCAGCGGTGGCACCTCGTACGGGGTCTCACCCGGGCCACTGATCAACGACCCGGAGAACAGCGGCTCCGCATCGGGGTTAGCGGCGGGGTCCACATCGAAGATCTCGACGTTGTGTTGTATGCCCGGATCCCCGTTGCTGAAGTCGAGCTCGATCGGCTCGTTCGCAGCGACGGACAAGGTTGCCGGCTGGAAGCCTGTGGCCGCGGCGCCCTCCGGGGCCTCCAGCGCCACGAGCTGCGCCCCGCCACCTGCCTCTTCGCCGGTGCCGATCGCCACGATCGCGATACCGCCCGCGAACATGGCGATGCCCGCCACGACCCCGACCATGGAGAAGAGCGCGCCGTTGGACAGCCGCTCGCGCGACGCCACGATCGTCGCCACCACCATGATCGCGACCGCCACGATCAAGGCCACCGCGGTCGCGGCCTGGGCCGAAACCGACAGCAGGACCCGTGAGAAGCCGAAGAGCACCAGCCCGATGACGGCGAACGCGCCGATCGGGATCGCGATGGGAAGCAGCAACCCTTGCCGAGTCTCGGGGTGCGTGTCGGCGGGCGGTGCGGGGGCGGGCTTCTCGTTCGTCATCTGATCGGTCATCGGGTCAGCTCCAAGCGGATGTCGTGCTCGACGTCACGGTAGCGGGACGCGTCCCAGCCCTCATCGCCGCGCTCCTGCCGGTACCATCGGAAGAAGATCGACGTGATGAACGCCCACAGGATGGCGCCGCCGACCAGCTTCATGATCAGGCCGGCGAGGAGCTGGTCCGTCAGCGCGTCCATCCCCCAGATGCGCGGGAACGTGCCGTACACGGGGTACAGCAGGTGATCGCCGAACGTGAGGAAGGACGCGGGGATGGTCGGGGCCAGCGACTGCAGGAATAGGTAGAGCATCTGTCCGGGCGCCGGGAGCGCCGGGTACTCGGGAAGCGGCGACATCACGGGCCACCACATCAGGAGCGCCGTCGAGACCAACAGCACGTGCAACCCGAAGTGTGCCCATTCCACGCGGACCGAGAGCTCGACCACGGCGGGCCAGTGCACGAACAACAGCGCGGCGTTGAACGCGATCAGCGCCACGAGCGGCTTCGTCATGAACCCGAAAACGATCGCGACCGGCCTCGGCCGGAGGAGCAGACGCAGGAACCACGCCGGCATCCCCGCGATCAACAGTGCCGGGGCGACCAGCGTGAACAACAGGTGCTGCGCCATGTGGGCGTGATACAGGTAGCGCTCCGCGAGGTCGTGGATGGGCCAGTCCGCTCCGACCCAGAGCACCGCCATACCGGCGACGAAGAACCGGGTCCTGCGTGGGTCGACGGCATCGCCCGTCTGCCGCGCATGCCGCCGCCCGGAGACGACGTAGGCCGCGACGATCGCGCCGAAGAGGAGCCAGACGTCTGGATGCACGTGCCATGCGGGAAGGTTCATCGCGCTAGTTCAGGAAGACCCTGAAGGAGATGAGGACCACCAGGTAGAGCGTGGCCGCCCCGGCCAGCCCCATGACGAAGTACCTCGAATATCGCCGGTCGTCGAACTTGAGATGCATGTACCACAGGACCACGATCGCGAACTTCGAGACCATCAAGGCGAAGAGCACCGGGAGGAACCAACCGCCCATCTCCTCGCGCACGTAATAGATCGCGACCTCGATGCCGGTGATCGCCGCGAGGATGAAGAAGATGCGCACGTACTCCCGGGGGCTCGGGTGCCCAGCGTGCGAGGCCGCGTGCTCCTCGACCTCGGCGTCGCTGCGTTCGACGTGGACGTCCGACATGGCTCCTACCCCCCGGCCGGAGTGGGGACCGGACCCGTGGGGATCAGGTACACCACCGTGAAGATGATGATCCACACGATGTCGACGAAGTGCCAGTACAGACCCACCATCTCTACGGGGAACGCGGGGTCCTCGGGAAGCCGGTCCGCGAACGACATCCCCGTGAGCGACAGCAGCATCAAGATCCCCACGGTGACGTGTACGCCGTGGAAGCCGGTCAGCACGTAGAACGTCGTGCCGAACAGGTTGGTGTCGATGCCCAGGCCTTCCCGGTAGAAGGCGGTGAACTCGTAGACCTGGCCGCCCACGAACGTCATGCCGAGCATCGCCGTCGTGACGAGCCACAG
>CAZDXK010000300.1:0-2997 GCA_964509215.1 uncultured Actinomycetes bacterium
GACGGCGTGCCGACCGACGAGAAGAACCGGAGGTCGTTCCCGACGCCGGTGATGCCCGCGAGCATGTCGGGCAGCGTCGAGGCGACCGTCATCTCGCGCAGCGGCTCGCCCAGCGCGCCGCCGGAGATCCGCAGGCCCGTGGCGCCCACCGAGAACTCACCGCTGATCGGGTTCGCGCCGGAGTGCACGCCGCTGACGTCCTGGATCAACACGCCGCCTTCCGCCTTGGTGAGCAGCTCGTCGAATGACAGCTCGCCGGCATCCAGGTAGAAGTTCGACGTCCCCACGCCGGGTGTGCTCTTGTATCCGCCGCGCTTCGCGTTGCCGGTCGAGGCCATGCCTCCGCCGGTGCGCGATGCGGTGTACGTGTTGTGAAGGAAGCCGTTCAGCGTGCCGCGCGTGAAGAGCTCGGTCCGTCCGGTGGGCACGCCCTCGTCGTCGAACGGCGACGCGGCAGGCCCGATCGTGATCGTCCCGTCGTCGACGAGCGTGAACAGCTCCGAGCCCACCTGCTGTCCGACCATCGTGGCGAACAGCGAGCGCTGCTTCAGCACGGCCTCGGCGGAGAGCGCGCCGGCCAGCACTCCCAGGAACGACATCGCCGCGAACTGATCCAGGACGATCGGGACCTTCGCGGTCACGGGCTTCGTTGCGCCCAACATCCGCACCGCACGCCGCACCGCCTCGTCGGCGATCGCCTCCCAGCCCAGCTCGTCGATGCCTCGCCCGATCGTGAACGAATAGCCGGTCTGCGTCTCGTCGCCCTCCACCGCGAGCGAGACCGCCACGCACCACGCGTCGGTCCGCGCGTACTCGGCCTGCACGCCGGCGGTCGACGCGATCGCCACGCGCGAGACGGCGTCGCCGATCTGGGCCGCGTCGATCTTCGTGGCGCGCGGGTCGATCGAGATCGCCCGTCGTTCCAGGTCCAACGCCAGCGCGACCTTCCGGTCCGTGGGGACGTCCGCCTGATCCTCGCGGTAGAGCGCCGCGATGGGCTCCGCAGGGACGAACGACGGCAGCAGGTTGAAACCGTCGGGCTCGGCCAGGGCGGCGTTCTCCCGCGCGCGGCGGACCGTGGCGCGAACCTCGTCGGTCGTGGGATCGGCCGCGTACGCGTAGCCCAACCGTTCACCGGCGATCAACCGGACGCCCACGCCGCGCGACTCCGCGAACGTGAGCCCCTCGATCTCCCCGCGAAGCGCGCTCGCCTCCGTATGGCGCGACTCCTCGGCATACGCCTCGACGGCCTCGTCGCCCGCCGCGGCGTCGATCGCGGCCGCGCACAGCTCGTGGAGATCAGGCACCGGTGCCTCCGACCGTGAGCCGCGAGATTCGGAGCGTCGGCGAGCCGCTCCCGACGGGCGCGGCCTGACCGTCCTTGCCGCAGACGCCCTCCCACGTGTCGAAGTCGTCGGCAACCGCGTCGACCGCGCTCATGACCTCGATCGCGCGCCCGATGAGGTTCGCGCCGCGGACCGGCGTCGTGACCTTCCCATCCTCGATGAGGAAGCCTTCTGCGACGCCGAACACGAAGTCGCCGGTGGCAGGGTTCGTCTGGCCTCCGCCGAGGGACGTGACGTAGACGCCGTTCGCGGTGGACGAAAGGATCTCTTCGGCCTTCGACGTTCCGTTCAGGATGTTCGTGTTGGTCATCCGCGGGATCGGGGGCGACGCGTACGACTGCCGGCGCCCGTTCCCCGTGGGCGGCTGCCCGTCCTTGTCGGCGTGCATCCGGTCATAGAGCAGACCCTGCAGCACGCCTTTCTCGAACAGCGACGTGCGTTGCGACGGTGTGGCCTCGTCGTCGAACGCGTAGGAGCCCCATCCGTTCGGGATCGTCGCGTCGTCCACGCCGTCGATCAGCTCGGACGCGCACAGCTGGCCGGTCAGCCCTCGGTACACGCTCGCCTCCTTGTCGATGGCGTCGGACTCGAGCGGGTGACCGACGGCCTCGTGGAACAACACGCCTCCCATCCCGGGGGCGAGCACGACGGTCATCTCCCCCGCCGGCGCCGGGATCGAGCCAAGCATGGTGACGGCGCGCCCGGCGGCGACCTCCGCCGTGGCCTTGGGCGGGTGGCGGTCGACGAACTCCACGCCGCTGCATGCCGCGGGCCCGTGGAACCCCGTCTGGATGTTCCCGTCCCGCGCGGCGACGACCTGCGCCACCAGGCGTATGCGCGGACGCGACTCCTCGACCCACAGGCCGTCCGACGTCGCGATCAGCACGCGCTGGAGCGAATCGCCGTAGACGCCCACGACCTGCGTCACCTCCGGGCTGAACGAACGCGCCGCGTCGTCGACCTCTCGGAGCCACGCCACCTTGTCGGCGGCGGGCAACGCGTCGGCGGGACGTTCGACGGGGTTCACGGCCGAGCCGACGATCACGCGGAGATCCACCACGGCCCCCGGCTCGTCCTCACGGAGGGCGGCGCTGGCGGCATCGGCCGCGGCGAGTAACGCATCGCGATCGAGCCGGTTCGAGTAGGCGTAGCCGTACGACGTGCCCACGCACACCCGCACGCCGGCGCCCCGGTCGAGCCCCGTGGTGAGCTCCTCGACCTTGCCGTCGTCCAGTCGGATCGACGTTGACGTCTTCTCCTCGACGAACAGCTCGGCGAACGAACCGCCGCGGCGGCGCGCTGCGCGCAGGACCTCTTCGACGAGCTCTCGGTCGAGCATGGACCGTCAGGCTATCGTCTCGGCGTGACGACGGACGAGGGCGGCAGGGCGCGCATCGCCGGCGACCTCGCGTGGCTCGCCGGGTTGACGCTCGTGGTCCTCGGGATCCTGCTCGCACCGTTCATCCGGCACGGTTTCCGGTTCGGGGTGGGCCCCGACATCCCCGTCTACCTGTGGTGGACGCGCGTGGGCGCGTCGCAGGGACTCTCGCTCGTCGGTGAACGGCCGGGCAGTCCGGCGCTGTTCGCCGTCCTGAGTGGAGCGACGCATCTGCCCGTCTCGGCCGTGACCGCGGGCTTCGAGGCCGCGTTC
>CAZDXK010000301.1:0-2969 GCA_964509215.1 uncultured Actinomycetes bacterium
GTCGAGGTTCGCGTGGACGGGGGCGGCTGGCGGCCCGCGACGCTGGCAGCGCAGGACACGACCGATACGTGGCGTCAGTGGCGGTGGTCGTGGGAGGCCACGGCGGGTGATCACACGCTCGAGGTGCGGGCGACCGATGCGGACGGCGTCACCCAGCCCGAGCAACCGGCGACGCCGTTCCCGAACGGGGCCACCGGGTGGCACACGGTGGTGGTCGTCGCCGGCTGATCGAGGCACGTGTCAGCGCTCCGACCGCGGGAGTGCTCCGTATCATGGAGCGATGGCCGAACGGGGAGAGCTCGGTGCGCGCAAGTCCGCGGTCCTGCACGAGATCGTGGAGGCGTACGTCCGCACGGGCGAACCGGTAGGCAGCGAGTCGATCGCGGAGCGGGCCGGGATCGGCGTGTCGAGCGCCACCATCCGCAACGAGATGGCGGCGCTCGAGGAGCTCGGCTACCTAACGCACCCCCACACCAGCGCGGGGAGGATCCCCACCGACATCGGCTATCGGCACTATGTCGACTCGCTCCCGGCGGGTGGGCGTCTCCGGGACGCGCAGCGGCGAGCGATCGCGAGCTACTTCGCTGAGGCGATCCTTGATCTCGAGGAGGTCCTGAAGGGGAGTGTGCAGCTGCTCTCTCGACTGACGCAGTACGCAGGTCTGGCCGTCCCCCCCTCGGTCGCCGAGGAGCCCATCGTCCGGCTGGAGCTGATCGACATGGGACCGACGATGATGGTCCTCGCCGTCGGTCAGCACGGCCGCGTCGACAAGCGGATCCTCGACCGGCCCGAGACGCTCGACGACCGCGCGCTGCGTGAGACCGAGCGCCGCCTGGCCGAGCTTCGCGGCATGACCTACACGGAGGCGCAGGCCCGGCTGTTGAAGCTCGCGGCGGAGGATGCCCGCGATCACCGGGACCTGCTGCTCGACGTCGCGGAGACGCTCCGTACGGCCCAGCACGGCGAGAGCGGTGGGCACGTCGTGGTCGGCGGCGTGTCGAATCTCGCCGACGAGGCTCAAGCGTGGCGGCGAGAGACGCTCCGCCGCTTGTTCGAGACGCTGGAGCGCGAACAGGAGATCATGCACGTCCTGCAAGACGTGAGCGCAGGCTCGGCGGAACTGGCGGTAACGATCGGCACCGAGCACCCCAGCACCGGCGAGTGGGACGCGTCGCTCGTGACGGCGCCGTTCAAGGTTGGCGACGCCACCCTCGGAACTATCGGCGTGGTCGGGCCGACCCGGATGGACTATCTGTCCGCGATGGCGTCGGTCAGGGCCGTGGCGCGCCGCCTGTCGGAGCTCGCCTCGGAGCTCGACGGCTAGCGCATGGCCGCGGTTCGCGACCTCTACGAGATCCTCGGCGTCCAGCGAGACGCGTCGGCCGACGAGATCAAGCGCGCGTACCGCACGCTCGCTCGCGAGCATCACCCGGACGTGAGCTCGGCGCCCGAGGCCGAGGAGCGGTTCAAGGAGATCGTGGGCGCGTACGAGATCCTCTCGGACCCGGAGAAACGTCAGCGATACGACACGTTCGGCTTTTCCGGCGGACCGGCCGGCGCCCCGTTCAACGACATCCAGGACATATTCGACATGTTCTTCGGGGGCGGGTTCAGCGGGGGCCGTCGCGGCCGTCGACCGACCCGCGCGCGGCGCGGCGAGGATCTTTCGACGGCGCTATCGCTCTCGTTCGGCGAGGCCGCCTTCGGCGTCCGCAGGGAGCTGCAGCTGGAGCGGATGGCCGTGTGCGACACATGCCTGGGGAACGGTGCCCAGCCGGGGACCGCGCCCGTCGCGTGCCGGACGTGTCACGGGAGCGGGGAGCTCCAGCAGATGCGGCGGAGCATCTTCGGGACGGTGATGACCGCGTCGCCGTGCCCGACGTGCGAGGGCACCGGACAGGAGATCCCCAACAGATGCGAGGCATGCTTCGGCGAGGGCCGCGTGCGGAGGGCGGAGACGGTCACGGTGGATGTTCCGGCCGGGGTCGCCGACGGGATGGAGCTCCGGGTGGGCGGATCCGGGAACGAGGGCCGCGCCGGCGGCCAGACGGGGGACCTCTTCGTAGGTATCCGCGTCGAGCCGTCGATGGCGTTCGATCGGCGGGGACAGGACCTGTTCGCGATCGTGGATCTTTCGGTGACGCAGGTGACGCTCGGCGCCGACGTCGAGATCGAGACGCTCGATGGCGTCGAGCACCTGCGGATCGAGGGGGGTACCGAGTCCGGGACCGTGATCAGGTTGCGCGGCAAGGGCGTGCCGAACATCAACCGGCGTGGGCGGGGCGACCTCTACGTCACGGTGCACGTGGTCACGCCGACGGAGCTCTCGCGCGAGGAGCGCAAGCTACTGGAACGGCTCGCCGAGCTCCGAGGCGAGACCACGTCCAAGCGCGAGCCGGCCCTCACGGAGCTCAGACGACCCGACGTCTGAGCGACCTTTCCACCTCCGATCACGGTCAGCCACCGGACCGGCTAGGCTTCGATGCATGTCCGAGATCGCGTACGACGCTTCATGCGTCTTCTGCAGGATCGCGTCGCGCGAGATCCCGGCCGAGATCCTGCACGAATCCGACACGGTGGTCGCCTTCCGCGACACGAACCCGCAGGCGCCCGTGCACATCCTGCTGATCCCGAAGGAACACATCGCCTCCGCGGCGGAGCTCGAACACGGGCAGGGCGGCGTGCTCGCCGACCTCGTGCAGGCGGCCTCGCACCTCGCGGACGCCGAAGGCATCTCCGCCGGCGGCTGGCGCCTGGTGACGAACGTGGGCCCGGACGCCGGCCAGAGCGTGTTCCACATGCACTTCCATCTGCTCGGTGGGCGCCTCATGACTTGGCCTCCCGGTTGAAGGACCACCCTGTCCAACCGCTAGAATCTTCGGAAGGTCGTTGCAAGTGTCGGCGTCGCTCGACGCAGGAGGGAACGGGGCTCCGCCCCGAGAGAGACGTACTTGGCGAACGCCACCAAC
>CAZDXK010000302.1:0-2942 GCA_964509215.1 uncultured Actinomycetes bacterium
CTCGCTGTCATCAGGGTGATGTCATCGGGCTGAGGACTTCCGCCGAGCTTCTGCTGAACCTCAGCGAGAATCGCGTCCAACAACTGCATGCCCCCACCAACTTCGCGATGAATCGCGTCGATGATCTGTGACGGCGCTGTATCATCATCGGATCCGAGCGCGTCAGTGACGCCATCCGTATACAGCAGCAGCCGGTCGCCTGCCCGCATCGCCAGTGATTCGATCGCCCACGTCGAGGCCGAAAGCGCTGGAGAGATCAGCGGGCCCGTGCTCGCCAGCCACACAGGATCGCGTGCATCCTTCCACAACACGCCCGGCGGATGGCCAGCACTGACATAGCGCAGGCGGCTGTCCTCCGGCGCGATCAAGGCCGCGAATAGGGTCACGAATTTCTCAGGACCGAATGCCGCCAGGCTGCCCCACACGCGATTGACCACGGCGAGCGGGTCGTACCCATCGACGCGCGCAGCGTGGAACGCACTCTTCACCACGCTGGTCATCATCGCAGCCGACAACCCGTGTCCCGAGACGTCAGCGACGAGCAGCGCCGTTTGTCCCGAATCCGCCGCCGCGTAGTCGTATAAATCGCCGCCGATGCCGGAGCACGGGAGGTACTGACTGCACACCGACAGCCCGTTGAACGTGGCCTCGCGCTGCGGCAACAGACTCTGCTGAAAGGCGCGAGCCTGCGAAAGCTCGTTCTCGAGACGCTGGAGATGGCGGCGATGGGCTTCGCGCCGCCATTGCAACTCCAGACATCGCTCGACAAGCGTCTTCAACACTTCACGATCGAATGGTTTTTGAATGAAGTAGAACGCAGGACTCTTGATCGCCCGGATCAGCTTCTCGTCGAGGTCATCCACGCTGCCCGTCATCAGGATGACGTCCACTTGCGGAAGACGCGTCTTCAGTCTCGCCATCAGCTCGAAGCCGTCGACTTCGGGCATTCTGATGTCGACAATCGCCAGCTCGGGTAGAAATTCTGCGGCGAGCGAGACGGCGTCTTTCGCCGAGCTCGTTCCGCACACTTGATGAATGTCGCCGAGGACCCGTTCCACCGCTCGAAGGATCCCCGGCTCGTCGTCGACCACGAGAATCCGCGATCTCGTCATGACGCCTGAATCTGAGATTGTCGCGCGGCCAGGGGGAGCGTCAGCTCTACTCGTGTACCGACGCCAGGGTGGCTGTCGAGGGTAATCGCTCCGCCGATTTCCCATAGAATGGCGCGGCAGATCGGCAGGCCAAGTCCATTGCCGTGAGGTCTCGTCGTAAAAAACGGTTCCATCACCTTCGGCAGATCCTGCGGCAGGATCCCGCATCCGGTATCGCGGATCGAAATCCGCAGGACTTCAGGGGCCGGTTCGACCGCAACGGCGATCCGTCCCCCTGGGGACGTCGCCTCGCGCGCATTCGTCAGTACGTTGAGGAAGACCTGCTCCAGATCGCTCTGACGGCACGCCACCGCGGGCGCATCGTCTGGAATCTCGGTGTCCAGTTGGATGCCTCTGCGGCCCATTCCGTATTTCAGGATCGCCGACGCCGTCTCGAACGCCCGCCGCACGTGTCCATGCTGGCTTCGCCGGGCTCCGCCGCGTGAGAACGCGAGCATGCCGCCGAAAATTCGGCGGCAGACCTGCAGCGATTTCTGAACCTGCTCGAGGTCTTCATAAAGGACGCCCGGATTGTGCACGCCGGAGCGCAAGTCCTCCTGCATCTGCTGCACCAGCGGCAACATCGACCCCAGCGCGTTGTTCACGTCGTGGGACACGCCGCGCGCAAGCTCGGCCATGGCGTGCTTCCGTTCAGCGGTCACCACGCGCGCGCGGAGCGACGCAGTCCGGTGCAGGTTCTGGATCGCCACGGCCGCCTGGGAACGGAAATGCTCCACCAGCTCGCCATCGTAGGGCTTGAGCTGCGTGGGATACCGGGCCGCGATCTTCAGAACTCCAATCAGACCATCTCGAGTGACCAGCGGCGCGCAGAGCATCGAGGCTTCGCGAAGGCCGCCCTCTTCGCGATGGCCATCGGCGTTGTAGTCGAGCAGCGCCGCGAGGTCGCCGGCAGGCCGGCCACTCCACTCCTGCCATCGCTCGCCGTAGCGATCGAAACCGTAGACCTGCTCCGACAAGAGCAGCGTCGCGGTTTCCTGCGCAATTGGAAGGCGCAGGCCAATCCGATGACTTTTCGCCTTCGCCCACGCAATCTGCTCTGCGACGAGGACGAGCGCGGGATCGTCTTCCTTTCGAATCAATAGCGCCGATGAGTGATCGTACTGGGTGAGTGAACGAAGGCCGTCGAGGATCTGGTAGAACAGGTCTTTGGGATCGATCTGCTCCATGACCTTTCGATCGATACGGTCACGCACCCCAACCATGCGGTCATTGTCGATGCGGTAGATCGCATCCGACAGCGTCGCGGCAACTCGCGCGACTAAACGCCGGTCGTCGCGACCGAACGTGCCCTGCAGCCGGCTCAATGCCAGTGCGCCCCACGCACCTCCGCGCCGTTTCAGGGGCGCCATCAGCACATCCTGCTGCACTGGAGGATGCCTGCGCCCGATGAACAGGGTCAGCTCGTCCACGTTCCAGCGTCCGCCTTTGGGAATGCTGAAGAGAATCTCAGCGCGTGATCGGCCAGGCTGGAGTCTGGCGATGCAACCGTATGACGCGCCGAAGAACTCGTGCGTCTCGCGCAGCGCGTAACGGAACGCTTTCTGCGGCTCGCGGACGTGCTTCAGGTGACCCTGCAGGCGATCGAGAAACTTCAGTGCCGATAGCTCATCCCTTTGCACCGACATGCCATTCACTTGTTCGGAGGAGCGATTCTAATCCCTAATCACTGCGCGCAAGTCGCCGGGTTCGGTTACGATACGGGCAATTCCCGTTGTCTGAGGCCCATTCCGTCCCCCCCAGCGAAGCCCCCGCAGTTGCCAAGGGCCTGCG
>CAZDXK010000303.1:0-2911 GCA_964509215.1 uncultured Actinomycetes bacterium
CGATGATGGCGCCGCCGGCCAGGCTGCGGAAGATCGTGGTCGGCACCAACAGCATTCCGGCGAGCGCGAGCACCACGGTCATGCCGCTGAAGAACACGGCACGGTTCGCGGTGGCACCGGAAGCCGCGATGGCCTCGAGCTTGTCGCGCCCACGGCGACGCTCCTCGCGGTAGCGGGAGACGATGAACAACGAGTAATCGATGCCCACCGCCAGACCCATCATCGAGATGAGGTTGGGCGTGAAGAAACTGAAGCGCCACAACGTGCCGAGCAGGCCCACGACCCCGAGAGTCACGACGATGGCGAAGATGGCCATGACGATCGGCGTGACACCCGCCACAGCGGCCCCGAACACGATGATCAGCACGATGATCGCGGCCAAGACGCCGATGCTTTCGCCGAAGCGTAGATCCTCCTCAGAGATCACCTTGAAGTCCTCCGAGGAGCTCACCTGGCCCAACATGTAGGCCTGGATGCCCCCGCCCGACGCCTCGACACGGGCTGCCTCGATCTCGGCGAAGTGCTCGGTAGACTCCTCCGCATCTCCGGCAAGGATCACGGTGAAAAGGACGGCCTTTCCGTCGCCGGATGTGATCGGGCCGAATGCGGCAAGCAACGGGTTGGCGGCGGCCTCCGCCGGAAGAGGGAACTCTGCCGGGGCGGTCTGGACCACATCCGGACCAAGGGCTGACAATGAGCCGAGCAATCCGTTGACCCGCTCGATGAACGCCGGGTCCTGGACGGCGCCCGCGCTCTCGCCGCCCACCACGAACGTTTCCGTCGCGTTGTCCTGTGCGAGCTGGCGTTCCTCCAGGATCGACTGGGCACGCTTGGCTTCCGGATTGTTGGTGAAGTCGAAGTCCGTGGTGAGTGCCGGCCCTAGAAGCGTGGCCGCCGAGGCGACCCCGGCCACCAGGATCAGGAACCAGATGACCACGGTCCTGCCGGGATGACGGCTGCTCGCCCGCGCGAGCGATTCGGGAGTGAGCTTCATCCGATCCTTCTCCTCTTCTCGGCCGGTCTCCCGGCGCAGTGCGCGTACGATGTATGCTTACGATGTAAGTTCTACATGCATACGGTGTAAGTCGTCAACCACTATCCCAAGGAAGAGCCATGAAACAGGGAACGAAAGCGAAACAGCGGGAGAAGCTCTCCCGCGAGCGGGTCGTCGAAGCGGCGCTCCGGATCATGGACGCAGAGGGTCTGGACGCGGTCACCATGCGACGGGTCGGTCGCGAGCTGGAGGTCGAGGCGATGTCTCTCTACAACCATGTACGGGACAAGGACGATCTGCTGGACGGCATCCGCGAGCACGTGCTCTCGCTGTTCGTGGATCCGGGGAGCGAAGGGCCGTGGGAAGAGCGCGCCCGCCGGGCGGCACGGACGTGGCGGCAAGTGCTCAGCAGCCACCCGAACACCCTCGTCCTGATGTCGGAGTCCAAGGGCCCGGGGATGACGCCGGCATCGATCCGTCCGACCGAGATCACCCTGCGTCTCCTTCGGGAAACCGGACTTCCCGAAGACGACGCCGTCAAAGCCTTCTGCGCGTTCGGCGGGTTCATCATCGGCTTCGTCATGTTCGAGATCGGGATGACCCACTCGACAGGGACGAGAGTCCCGGAGACTCCGGTATCCGAGCAGCTCACTACCGCACAGCTCACTGCCGCCCTTCCGGCCGACGAGTTCCCGTGCTTCATGGCGTCGCTCCCCTTTCTCATGCAGGGCGACATCGACCAACGGTTCGAGTACGGCTTGGATCTCCTCCTCACCGGACTGCGAGCGAAGGCACAGCTCCCCGACAGGTCCGAAGCAAACTAGTCCAAGACAGACTAGATACGAGGATCAGAGGGTCGATCGCATGTTCCGAGTCATCGGGACGGTCGTGCCCGGCGCGTCAAACGAGCCCCAACTCGCGACCGACCCGCTCGAACGACTCCGTCGCTTCGCGCAGATCGTCCTCACTATGGTCGGCCGTCACGATCGCCCGCACCCGCGCCTGCCCGCGTCCGACGGTTGGGAACATGATCGCCGGACAGAACACGCCCTCCTCGAACAGTCGCCGCGCCAGTGCCTGCGTCTTCTCCTCATCGCCGGCGATGACCGGCGTGATCGGGGTCTCGGACGCGCCGGTATCGAAGCCGAGCGCGTGCAGCCTTTCCTTGAACAACGCGGTGTTCGACCACAATCGGCGCAGGCGGTCCGGCTCGTCGTGGATGACGTCGAGCGCGGCCAAGCACGCCGCGACCACGGCTGGCGGCGCGCTCGTGGAGAAGAGGAAAGGCCTGCCGCGGTTCTGCAGCCACTCGATCAGATGGTGAGGGCCGGCGATGAAGCCACCGAGCACCCCGATCGCCTTCGAGAGCGTTCCCACCTGGATGTCGACCCGGCCATGCAGGCCGAAGTGATCCACCGTACCCGCGCCCCCGGTGCCGAGCACGCCGGTGGCATGTGCGTCGTCGATCATCATGATCGCGTGGTGCTTCTCGGCGATCTCGACGAGCCCAGGCAGTGGGGCGATGTCGCCGTCCATGGAGAAGACGCCGTCGGTGACCAACAGTTGGCGCCGGCCGGGGCGCGAGCTCTCGGCGAGCAACGCGTCGGCGGCGTCGACGTCCTTGTGCGGGAACACCTTGGTCTCGGCACGCGAGAGCCGGGCTCCGTCGATGATCGACGCATGGTTCAGAGCGTCGGAGACGATCACGTCCTCCTTCGACAAGATCGCTGCCACCGTTCCGGCGTTCGCCGTGAATCCCGACTGGAACATCAGCGCGTCCTCCGCGTGCTTGAAGTCGGCGAAACGCCGCTCCAACTCATGGTGAAGCGTCATGGTTCCCGCGATCGTGCGGACCGCGCCACTGCCCGCGCCGAGCTCGAGCGCTGCCTTCGACGCGGCCTCGTTCACGCGAGGATG
>CAZDXK010000304.1:0-2895 GCA_964509215.1 uncultured Actinomycetes bacterium
CGGAGCTTGGGGCGATCGGGCTGGCTGTAGATCAGGAACGTGTCGCCGTCCCATCTGAACCATACGGGGGTGGACTGCGGTTGGCCGTCCGCGGTCACCGTGCTGAGCCAGACGGCGATCTCGCTCCGGAGCTTCTCGTCGGCGCGGGCGTACTTGGGATCGTCGAGATCGAGGAACGGCATCGAACGACCTTACCGGACGTCCTCGCCGGCTTCGACCGGCCGGTTGGTGACGCCCACCAGGTGCCGGATCCATGCGTCCTTCTCGACGGCGTCGAGGAGCGCGGTCGCGAAGTCCCCGCGCGTGATCGATCGTCCCGGGCCCTTCCCGTCCACGACGGCGACGTACGAGCCGGTGGCCGGATCGTCCGTGAGGATCGGGGGCGCGACCACGGTCCAATCGAGCGCGCTCTCGCGCAGGATCGCGGCGTCGCGCCGATGCTCGGCCGCGACGTTCGCGTACGGCCCGGTGACGTCGTCGTCGGTGAAGACCTTCGCGTTCGCGGCGATCGCGATCCGGCGCGGGCCGATCCGCTCCATCGCCTCGACGAGCGTTCGCGTCGCAACGGAGATCTGCGTCGTCGTCTCCTCGGCGATCGGCCCGAGGGCCGAGACGACCGCGTCGGCTCCGACCAGCACGGCCTCCACTGCCTTGGGATCCGACGCATCGCCCTGATGGAGCTTGACCGCGTCCGGGAACCACTGCCTCGACGCGTCCCGCACGAACGCGGCCACGTCGTCGCCGCGCTCCACCGCCTGCGCCACGACCAACCTGCCCGCTTTTCCGGACGCACCGAACACGGCGATCTTCATGGCCGCGAGCCTAGCGTAACCGGGCGAAACGCCGCGCCTCAGGCGTGGTGGCGGGTCCGGTATCGCCGCCGCGACACCCGTTGCTTCGACCTGCTACAACGGGCGTGGGTTTCGGGATAGGAGGGCGCCGATTGATCGAGACGAAGAAGGAGCGTGGCTTCGTCGCGGGGTGGCGAGCGGTACGGCGGCGGGGCGGTGTCGAGCTCGCGAGATCCTCCGTGAAGCGGTTCCGGGAGGCCGACGGCACGAGTCACGTCCGGGCGCTCGCGTACCAGTCGATGTTCGTGCTGCTCTCCGGCTTCATCGGGCTGGTAGGCCTGGCAAGCGCGTTCGACCTGCCGCGAGTCCGAGGCGTCGTCGAGGAACTGGCCGCCGCGTTGTCTCCCGGGCCATCAGGCCAGCTGCTGCGAGAGGCGGCCCGTCAGGGCGCGAGCGGAGGGACGATCGCGATGGTCTTCGGACTGCTGGCCGCGGTCCTCACTGGCACGTTGGCGATGGCGCAGGTCGAGCGATCCGCCAACCGCTTCGCCGGCCGAACCGAGGATCGACCCTTCGGTCGGCGCTACGGTGTCGCATCCGTTCTCGCGCTGTCGGCGGGGGTGCTCCTGGCGGCCGGTGGGCTCGCGCTCGGCGGTGGCCGGGCGATCGCCGAAGGACTCGGCTGGGAGGGTGCGGCGCTCACGCTCTGGACCGTGGTGCGCTGGCCCCTGGGGGTCGCGGTGGCCGCCGTCGGCATCTTCGCCCTATTCCGAACGGCTCCCCGAGAACGCATCGGCTCTCCTGCGGCGCTCGCCGCGGGAACGACGGTGGCGGTCGTGCTGTGGTTGCTGTTCAGCCTCGCCCTCGGTCTGTACTTCTCGCTCAGCAGCAACCTCGCATACGGGCAGTTGCTGGCGGTCATCGCGCTCCTCTTGTGGTCCTCCCTCTCGTCGCTGGCCTTGCTCGTGGGGCTCGCGGTTACGGTCGAGCTGGCGATCGGCGAGTCGCGACCGGAGGACCCGGTTCGCGTGCCCGAGAGCGAGCTCAAGAGGAGCGCGCCTAGCACCCCGTAGCCCGAAGCCCAGGTCTTGGGATCGGCGACGGATCGGCGACGTGTACAGCCGCGCGGCTTACGCCGCGTCGGAGGCGGCCGAAGCCGCCTCCGCACGGAGCGCGACCGCGAGCACGTCCGCGATCTCTTCCGCGATGTGGAACGTCATCTGCTCGCGCACCTGATCGGGCACGTCGTCCAGGTCGCCCTCGTTCCGCTTCGGCAGGATCACCTCCGTGAGCCCGGCGCGGTGAGCGGCGAGCACCTTCTGTTTGAGCCCGCCGATCGGCAGCACGCGGCCCTGCAGCGTGACCTCTCCGGTCATGCCCACGGTGGGTCGAACCGGCGTGTCCGTCAGGAGCGACACCAACGCCGTGGTCATGGTGACGCCGGCGCTCGGACCGTCCTTGGGCACCGCGCCCGCGGGTACATGCACGTGGAACCGGCCGCGCAGCTTCTCGGGCTCGATGCCGAGCTCCTCCGCGTGCGACCGCACGTAGCTGAGCGCGATCTGCGCCGACTCCTTCATCACGTCTCCGAGCTGACCGGTCAAGGTCAGGCCGTCCTTGTCGGACGCATCCTCGCGCGTCGCCTCGACGAACAAGACGTCGCCGCCGATCCCGGTGACGGCGAGCCCCGTCGCCACGCCCGGGACGGCCGTACGATCGGCGGCCTCGAAGAAGAACCTCTGACGGCCCAGGTACCCACGCACGTCGTCGCCGTCGATCGTCACCGGCGCGGTCGCGTCGGTCGCCGCGAGCTTGGTCGCGACCTTGCGCAGCGCCTTGCCGATCTCGCGCTCGAGGTTGCGCACGCCGGCCTCGCGCGTGTAGTCGCCCACGATCACGCGGAGCGCGTCGTCGGTGAGGACGACCTCGTCCTCGCGGAGGCCGTTCCGCTCGAGCTGTCGCGCGACCAGGTGGTGCTTCGCGATCGCGACCTTCTCGTCCTCGGTGTATCCGTCGATCCGGATGACCTCCATCCGGTCGTACAGCGGGCCGGGGATCGTCTCGGCCACGTTCGCGGTCGTGATGAACAGCACCTCCGACAGGT
>CAZDXK010000305.1:0-2884 GCA_964509215.1 uncultured Actinomycetes bacterium
CCGGCCGTCTTCACGTCCGTGTGCATGATCTCTCCGACCTGCATGGATCCTCCTCGGGTGGGTCCGGGCCCACAGCCTACCTAGTGGTCGCTGCGACCGCTGAAGTGGAACTCCTCGATCTTGAGCGCCGGCACGCGTGAGGCGGAGAAGAAGAACTCGCTGGCGAGTTCGGCCTTGCGCCCCACGAGCGAGACGTTCGTGAGCGCGTCGATGATCGACTGGGTGAAGCGGAAGTTCATGACCGGTCCCACGATCTCGCCACGTTCGATCAGGAACGTGCCGTCGCGCGTCATGCCCGTGATGCTGGACTCGATGGGGTTGACGATGTTCGAGTAGTGGAAGCGCGTGACCAACACGCCGCGCTGCGTCGAGCTGATCATGTCCTCGAGCGAGGCGTCGCCTTCGGCCATGAACAGGTTGAGCGGGAACGGGCCCTCGGGGTTAGGTGCGGGCAGACCGTGACCGGTGGAGGAGCGGCCGGCCTGGTTCCCGGTCCGTAGGTCGTACACCGCATCCAGGAACATGCCGTCCTTGATCAGATCGACGCGCTGGCGTGGCACACCTTCGAAGTCGAAGGCCGCGCCGAGCGTGCGGGGGTCGGCGCCGTCGTCCCAGATCGAGATCGATGGCGCGGCGACGCGTTGCCCCGCCTTGCCGCTGAAGCACGATCGATCCTCGATGTAGCCACGTCCGCCGAAGCCGACGTAGGCGAGGAACCCCGCCAACGTGGCGACGGCGGCCGGCTCCAGCACGACCGGGTAGGTCCCCGGATCCAGCGCGACCGGTCGCTGGCTGCGGACGGCCTTGTCGGCGGCTCGGGTCCCGAGCGACTCCGGATCGATGAACCCGGCCGAGCCCGAGAACGCCTCGGCGAACCCGCTGCCGTGCTCGCCGCCGGTCATCACGGTCGTGAGCGACGCCAAGGTTCCCGGCGACCAGCAGACCTGTCCCTCGGAGTTCGCGATGCCGAGCTCGGCCGACGCGGTCTCGAACGCTCCAGCCGCGACGAACCCGGCCGGGCACCGGTCGATCAACCGCCCCACCGCTTCGGCGCGGGACGCCGGCGTCGCATCGGCGGTGCCCCCGAAGAATCGATCGACCGCGGAGACGTCGGCCTTCGGGGCGAGGCCGGGGAAGAGCGGGTCCGGTGGCGCGACCTCGGCCATCTCCTTCGCGCTGGCCGCCGCCTGTCGGGCGCCGCGCTCGCTGAAGTCGTTGGAGGATGTCACGCCGGTCCGGTTGCGGCTGACGACCCGCACCCGGAGCCCGGTGTCTTCACGGAACGTCGACTGGTGGATCACGGAGTTGGCGAACCGGGTCAGCCCGCCCCACTCGTGCGTGTAGAGGACCTCGACGCCGTCGACGCCGGCGAGCTCGAGCGCGGCCGCCGCGACGGCGCGGAACCGGTCCTCACCGATGAGGCCGGGCATCAGCGCACCCCCACCTGCACACCGCGGAATCGGGCGGGGGACGTGCCGTGCCCCACGCGCCCGACCTGGCCGGGCTGACCCTTGCCGCAGTTCGGCGTTCCCCACACCGTCCACTCCTCGCGCCCGGCCACGGCGTCGCACGAGCCCCAGAACTCCGGCGTGATCCCCGTGTAGTTGGGGTTCTTGTAGAGCTGCGTCAGCTTGCCGTTCTGAACGCGCCAGGCGATCTCGCAGCCGAACTGGAAGTTGATCCGCTTGTCGTCGATCGACCAGGACTGGTTCGTGGCCATGAAGATGCCGTCCTTGGTGTCGCCGATGATCGCCGCGAGCGAGCCTTCGCGTGGCTCCAACGAGATGTTCGTCATCCGGATGAGCGGCAGGTGCGACCAGCCGTCCGCGCGGCTGGTGCCGTTGGACGTCTGTCCGACCACGGGCGCCGTCTCGCGGCTGGTCAGGAAGTTCTGGAAGATGCCGTCCTCAAGGATCGGAACGCGTTGCGCGGGAACCCCTTCGTCGTCGAAGCCGAAGGAGCCGAGCCCGCCGGACAGCGTGGCGTCGGCCGTGATCGAGACGAGCGGGCTGCCGTATCTCAGCTTCCCTCGGTCATCGGTCGTGAGGAACGATGAACCGGCGTATGCCTCTTCCATGCCGAGGACGCGGTCGAGCTCGATCGGATGGCCGATCGACTCGTGCACCTGCAGCTCGACCTGGCCGCTGTCGAGGATCAACGTCGTGACCTCGCTGGGGCACTCGGGCGCCGATAGCAGCTCGACGGCCTCGCGGCCGGTGCGCTCCGCCTCCTCGATCAGTCCGAGCGTGCGAACGTGCTCCCATCCCGCCGCCTTGATGTGGCCACGGAACGAGTTGGGGTATGAGCGGCGTTGCATGTCGCCGTCGGCGACGGCCGTCGCCTCCAGCCCGCCTCCCGAGTGCACGACCACCTGGTCGATCGCGGCGCCCTCGGAGGAGACGAACCACGTCGAACGACGGAACAGGTCGAGTCCGCCCTCCGCGAACGTCACGCCGGACACGGTCTGCATCCGGCGGGTGCCCTCCATCAACAGGGCGACCTTCTCCTCGAGCGGGATCGTGAACGGGTCTTCCTCCATGGGTCCACGCCAGGACGCGACCGCCGGCTCGACCGGAGAGAGCTCGACCGGCTCGCCGGGACGGCGGGAGGCCGCCTTCGCGATCTCCACCGCGAGCGTCGCCGTCCGCACGACCTCAGGTTCGTCCTGCCGGGAGGTGGCCGCGAACCCCCACCGACCTCCCGCGAGGACACGGACGCCGACCCCCGAGGAGGTGGCACGGTCGATCCCTTGCATCTCTTGGTTGCGCACCGTGAGGGACTCGGTCTCGTCCGTTCCCGTGCGCGCGTCGGCGTAGTCGGCGCCGGCCCTCACGGCGGCCTCGACCGCCATCTTCGCCACGTCGAACGACACCCGCACCTCCTT
>CAZDXK010000306.1:0-2882 GCA_964509215.1 uncultured Actinomycetes bacterium
TTCACGAAGATGTCGGAGTAGGCGTCGATGTCACCCGACTGGAACGCGAGCACCAAGCTCTTGTCGTCGTCGAGATCGGCGCCGGACCTCGGGAACGCCCGGACATCGGTGAGTCGTGTGGCCAAGCTCCACCCTTCAGCGTTCGGCTCTACCTGGGAAACGTCGGGGACCGCTCGAGGGTTCTCCCGCTTCAGCAGTATCGGTACCCGCCCATCGAAGACTTAACCCCCTGAGCCTAACACGGAGCCCTTTGCCGGACTTTCAAGGACCGACGCCCCAGGCGGCCGTTCGGTTCCCCAGGGAAGCTCGACCAGTGGACTTGGTGGTGTTGGTTCGTGTCAGCCGCCGGGGCGCACGGTTCGCAGCCCTGCGAGCCGCACCGCCGCCCCCTGCCGTTCGTCGTAGCTCACGAAGGCGTCGAGAGGCGACAGATCCGCGGCCGCGGCCACATGGATCGCGTCGAGCGCTCGAAGCGCCGGCTCGGCGAGCGCCCCGGCCGTTAGGAGCAGGCCCCGGTCCAGCGGGAGGAGTGCGAGCGCGTCGATGACCTCGCCTGCGCGCGCCAGCAGGGCGTCGAGAGGAAGCCGCGGATCGCGGGCAGCCGCACGCCAGATCGCGCGAGGCACCTCGGTAAGGACAAGCTCGCAAGAGACGAGGTCGGCGTCTGCAAGGAAGGCGCGAAGCGCGCCGCTCTCCGGCTCGTCAAGGACCAGCTTCACGAGCGCCGACGCGTCGGTGTAGAACAGGGGCGATCTCAGCGCTCGCCGCGGATCTCATCGAGTGCGTGACTGAGCGCATACGGGTCGCCCTCGAGCTGAAGCGGATCGGGCAGGCCGCGCCGAGTGGGACGCGACACGCGCCCCTCGACGATCAGCCGGTCGAGCTCAGTGCCGTCGCTGGGCGGTGGGCCGAGCTCGGCGACGGGGCGGTTGCGGTCTGTCACGAGGAGACGCTCGCCCCGCTCGACGCGCCGCAGGTAGCGACTGAGATGTTGACGCAGCTCGGCGATCCCTACTGTCTTCTCCATGTACATGAATGTAGCAGATGAGCTGGTCGTGGGCTTGTCACGAGCCGGAACGGCGCGGAGAGCTGCTCTTGGCGACCGCCCCCGAGCTAAGCGGCCACCCGCAGGAACGTCCCGTAGCTGGTCCAGCCGGAGCTCCGGCCCGTGTACCCCACGATCCGGGTGCCGCCGTCCAGCCAGACCGCCGTGGGCGCCTCGTTGATCCGCTGGTCGGCGTGGACCGAGCCCTGAACGGCCGACGGCGCGGACCAGACGCCTCCCCCGTCTCCAGAGTCGCTCCACAGGATGTCGACGCGGGTCCGTGTCGAGAGCAGATCGCAGCCGGACGTCCTGCACGCGCTCCACACCGCGCCGAGCTCACCCGCCCGCGACGGGACGATCTGGACGTCGAACCCGCCCTTGTACGTGGCACCCGGGCCGAACGAGGCGATCGTCCGGGTGGGCCCCCAGGACGTGGACCACACCCGCGAGAACACACCGGCGGGCGTCGTCCAGGCGAGGGCGAGCTCGTCTCCCCATCCACGGAGCGACGGGGTTCCCCCGTTCGCGGCCCCCAGCGAACCCACGACGGACACGGGGTCGTGCCACTTCTTCCCACCGTTGGTGGAGACCCGGGCCTTGATCGCGCCGGAGCCGCTCGAAACCCACGCCACCCCCACCGCGTTGCCGGCGGCGCCGATGCTCGCGGACCCGCGCAGTCCCTCGTTGTCGGGCGAGAGCGCCGTCGTCTTGCCGATCACGCTCCTCACGAACGTCTGGCCGCCGTCGCTGCTCCGTGCGACGCGCACCTGACCGGTGTTGGCGTCGACCCATGCGACGTAGACGCGCATGCCGGACGCGGCGATCGAGGGGGAGTCGACCCGGCCCTTCTTCTTGGTGAGCGCGACGGTCCTGCCCCACCCGCCCCCGGGGTTCGCGCGGAAGAACAGGACACGTGGCTTCGACGGGTCGTAGTCGTCGTAGCTCCGCTGCGTCACCCAGGCCGCGTAGGTCGAGCCGTTCGCCACCGCGAGCGCCCCGCGATCGGCGTGCCTGTTCACCTGGCTCACGCGGACGGACGCCGACCACGTCGCCCCCCTGTCGGAGCTCGTCCGAGCGAAGACGCCCATGTACGGCCCGTGATCGCTCGCGAACGTGCCCTGCGAGAAGTCGGTCGCCACGAGCGCGATCAGGTCGCCGTCGCCGGTCCGCGCGACCGACGAACCGCCGCTCCATGCCCAGGTGTCGACGGTCCGCTGCGGTCCCCACGCAGGGGCAGCCGCCGCCGGGGGGGCGATCAGCGCGGAGCTCGAGACGGCGAGCGCCACCGCCATCCACAGGTGTCTCGCACGCATGGGCTCACCTTACCGCGGGGCCGTTCCGACCCGACCGTTGGACAGCCGTGGACGGTACGCTGACGTCGCCACGACGAACGAGGGGGTCCCATGTCGCACCCGAAGGACCGAGTCCCGCCACTCTCCCGACGCGAGTTCTTGCGTCGCGCCGCCGTCACGGGCGTCGCGGTTCCGAGCCTGGCCGCCATCCTGGCCGCGTGTGGCTCCGACGGCGGCAACGGCGGCGGAGGGTCGAGCGGTCCCTCGTCCGGCGGCCTGCAGCTCGCGCGGCCCGACAACCCGGTCACACTGGCCATCACCGACGACAACCCGGCCATCGCCGACGGCCTGTCCCCCGAGGCCGGGCCGCTCAAGATCTTCGGCTACAACGACTACATCTATAAGAAGGTGCGGAACCAGTTCGGCGACCGGTACGGCGTGGACGTGGAGTACACGATCTTCGACACGCCCGACGAGATGGTGTCGAAGGTGCAGTCGAACGGCTCGGACTTCGACCTGCTCGTCACCGTGACGCTCGAGAACGT
>CAZDXK010000307.1:0-2873 GCA_964509215.1 uncultured Actinomycetes bacterium
CGTTCGGAACCTTCGCCTCGTGTCACCGGTTCTGTGCGTACACCTCGAACGGCGCTTCGGGCCGCAAGTTGGAGAGCTGCATCGCTGCAGGTCAGGCCCCGAATTGGTGCCCTCGGCAGGAATCGGACCTGCGACACCCGGTTTAGGAAACCGGTGCTCTATCCACTGAGCTACGAGGGCGAAGAACACGTAGCACGAACCCTGGCGATCATGCTCCGCGACGGTCGGAGAGCAGTCTATCGAGCGCCCTCATCCCGGGTCTAAGCCGTGGAAGGACGCAGACCGGCACTGGGTATCGTGACGGGCCGGTCGACCGCCCTGTGACGCGCGCGATCGCGAACCTGCACACGATGCTGAAGCCGCACGGCGACCGGCCCGGTCGATTCAGGCGCTGGGAAGCGTGACCCGTTCCTCGAGGCGCTCCGCTCGCTGCTCCGCGCGATCTGTGGGACCGATCCCACAGATCTCGTAAACCTTCGCCGCCAGCACGGCGGGTGAGAACGGCTTCGTGAGGTAGTCGTCGGCGCCGGCCCGCCATCCGTCGATCTGGTCTTGTATCCCGACGCGGACGCTCAACAGCACGACGGGGAGGTGGCTCGTTCGGGCGTCCTCGCGGATCCGTCGCAGGATCTCGAACCCATTGACGCTGGGCAGCATCACGTCGAGGACGACCGCGTCGACGGTTTCGGCAGAGAGGACCTCGAGACCTTCTCTGCCGCTCGCTGCCTCGACGATCTCGTCGCCGTCCGCGCGGAACGCGATCCTGCACAGCACCCGGACGCCGGGGTCGTCGTCGATCACCAGTATCCGCATATGTCGATCCCCCTTCGGTCTCGTATGACAAGTTTCGGCGTCGCGACCTCCCGGGCGCATGGGGCGGTCGGGCCAAGTCCCCGTTCCCCCATCCGGGCGACACAACCGGACCGTGTGGTCATTTGGGGTCGAGGCCGATGCAGGCGGGGTGGTGATAGAGCGGTTCACTGCCGACAGGCACGCTCATGATGTAGGAGAGGTCCGGGTCCACGGGCCTTCCGCACTCCGCACACGTGAATCCCTCGTCTCCCATCGCACGACGGGTATCGGCACCTCCCGCGGCTCCCTGGATAGCGGAGCGTGACGTTCCTTCCGCGTGCGATAGCGTCACCCGACATGACCGGTGAGGTTCAGGTCTACACGGAGTCGGGTGCGAAGCGCGCCTTCGCCGGCGTGATCGAGTGGCCCGGGTGGTCACGAGGCGGGCGGCGGCAGGACGACGCGCTCGGCGCTCTGTTCGCGTACGCCCCGCGCTTCGCGGACGCGGTCGCCGGGTCCCTGCCCGGGTTCAAGGTGCCACGGTCCGTTTCCGATCTCGTCGTGGTGGAGCGCCTCCGCGGGGACGCCACGACCGACTTCGGGGCGCCGGCCGTGGCACCGGCCGCCGACGCCCGGCAGATCGACTCCCGCGAGTTGAAGCGCCTCGTCTCCATCCTCGAGGCGTCGTGGGGCGCGTTCGACCGGATCGTGCATGCCGCGGTCGGCACGGAGCTGCGGAAGGGCCCGCGCGGGGGAGGTCGCGAGCTCGACGGGATCGTCGATCACGTGATCGGGGCCGAGGTCTCCTACGTGGCCAAGCTGGCGGTCCCACGCCCCAAAGTGGAGGGACGCGGCTGGCGGGAGGCCGCCGAGGAGGAGCGCGGAGTCGTCCGCGACGCGCTGTTCCGAGCCGTCACCGAGGGACTTCCGGCGAAGGGACCTCGCGGGGGGTCGGTCTGGCTCCCCCGCTACTTCGTCCGACGCGCCGCCTGGCACGTGCTCGATCACGCGTGGGAGATCGAGGATCGCGTCGGCGGGCGGACGTGAGGCGACCGCGCCCTTGTCGGTTCCGACAGGGAGCGGGACAATCCCGTGTCGTGAACTTCTCCGCTGAGGCCAGGCATGAGGCGGACGGGACGATCGTCCTCGCTTTCGGTGGCGTCCTCGACCTGGAGACCATGCAGGCTGCCGAAGCGGCGTTCGCCGCTGCGGAGGAACAGCAACCGGAGCGCGTCGTCCTGGATCTGAGCGGTGTCGAGTTCATCGATTCGACGGGACTGCGCCTCATCGTGTCCGCGGATACTCGGGCCCGACGGAACGGGTGGATGATGGAGATCGTCAAGGGCCCCGATCGCGTGCACCGCGTGTTCCGCATGACGTTGATGAACGAGCGCCTGGCGTTCATCGACCATGCTCCGGGCGACGACGGTCCGACCAACCTTTCTTGAGTCCAGATCGGCGGTTTCCGCCGCAGATCTGTGGGGTAAGAGGCTCGTACATCGGAGAAAGGACCGGACCATGCTTGCAGCCATCGGGCTGGGTCTCATCGGGACCGTCTTGGTGATCGTGCTCGTGATCGCGGCCATCATGTTCTTCCTGCGGAGAGCCTGACGCGAGCCTCGATCATTCTCAGGTTTCGAGCTGAGGATGCGAGGGAACGACGTCGGCACACCGACCGAAGGAGGATCTGACGATGGCAGGCGAGGAAGATCGCGCGGAAGGTACCTGGGACAAGGCGAAGGGCTCCGTGAAGGAAGCAGCCGGCAAGGCGACCGACAACGAGGACCTCGAGGCCGAGGGAAAGATGGATCAGGCCAAGGGTGGCGTCGAGAAGGCGGTCGGCAAGGCCAAGGATGCGGCGGAAGACGTGAAGGAAGGCGTCAAGGACGCGCTGTCCTGACGAGCAGGCGCACGTTGCGGTCCGACGAGCCGGGCTCCTCGAGCCCGGCTCGTCGCTTCCGTTCATGACGAGCGCAGCGCAGCATATCCCGGTTTGATCACATCGTCCATCAAGGCGAGCCGTTCGTCGAACGGCAGGAACGCCGACTTCATCGCGTTGATCGTCAGCCACTCCAGGCGAT
>CAZDXK010000308.1:0-2871 GCA_964509215.1 uncultured Actinomycetes bacterium
GGTAGCGGTCGTGCGAGACCGCCACGACGCCGCCGGGGAAGCCGGCGATCAGGTCCTCGAGCTGACCGCGGCGGTCCGCGTCCAGGTGCGTCTCGGGCTCGTCCAGCAGGAGCAGATCCGGCTGCGTGATGAGGCACGCGGCCAGCGCGACGAGCTTTCGCTGCCCGCCCGAGAGCTGGCTCGTCGGCAACGCCAGATCCTCCTCGGGGATGTCGAGCGAGAGGAGCTGGCTGCGGACCTGTCCGGCCAGCCCGGGTCCGCCGATCTCGACCCACCGGTCCAGCAACCCCTGTTGACGTGCGAGCACGCGCTCCATCCGCGACAGGTCGGCGATCACCTCGGGCCGGGCGAGCTCCTGCTCCACGGCGCGGAGCTGCCGATCGAGCTCCGACACGTCGGGGCGCGCGGCCATCACCGTCGCCTCCGCGGTGCGTTCGTCGCCGTCGGGGTTCTGGTCCAGGTACGCGGCCACCAGCCCCCTTCGGCGGACCACCTCGCCGGCGGAGGATTGCTCCAGGTCGGCCAGGATCCGCAGCAGCGTGGACTTGCCGCCGCCGTTCGGACCGACGATGCCGATCCGTGCACCGTCGACGACCTCGAAGTCGAGCCCCTGGAAGACGGTCCACGAGCCGAAGGACTTCTCGACCCCGACGAGGGCCGCGAGCGTGGTCACGTTCGCAGCGCCGCGTTCAGCCCGCGCAACGAGGGCGGCGGATCCTCGGCCAGCCACCGCTCGAGATTGGCTCGCACGCCGGGCCACTGGTGGTCGAGCATCGCGTACCAAGCCGTGTCGCGGTTCCGGCCCTTGATGATCATGTGCTGGCCGAAGACGCCTTCGAACGCGAAGCCTAGCCGCTCGGCGGCCGCGCGCGACCGGGCGTTCAACGCGTCGCATTTCCATTCGACGCGCCGGTGCCCCAGCTCCTCGAACGCCTCGCGGAGCATCAGGTAGACAGACTCGGTGTTCGCTCGCGTGCGTTGCGCGCGAGGAGCGAACCAGATGTTCCCAAGCTCCAGGCGCCGCATCGCCGGGTCCACGCTCATGAACGTGACGATGCCGACGGGATCGCCGGTCGAGCGCTCGATCACCGTGAGGAACAGCGGATCCTCGGACGCGGGCAGCGGATCGAGCCATCCGCGCATCGCGGGCTCGTCCGGCCACGGGCCATACCCCAGGTAGGTCCACATACGCGCGGCCTCGTCACTGCCGTCGTGCGAGGCCGCGTACAAGCCGTGAGCGTGCGCCACCGGGTCCAGCGGAACGAGCGAGACGAACCGACCCTCCAGGGGAGCACGCGCCGGCCGCCTCGCGGGCGTCGTCCCCACCGGCTCGCCGATTGGACGTTCGTCCGCGGACACGGTCAGGTGGTCCGCGCCGCGAGCGCGGAGTCCGCCAACACGTCCAACACTTCTTCCAACTGGTCGTCGGCGATCACGAGCGGCGGCAGGTGCCGCAGGACGTTGTGGTACATGCCGCACGACACGGTGATCAGACCCCGCCGCTGTGTCTCGGCCATCAGGCGGCCGACGTACGCGCCATCGGGCTCCTTCGTTCCACGGTCCGACACCATCTCGACCCCGATCATGGAACCGAGGCCGCGCACGTCGCCGACCTCGGGGATGTCGACCGCGATCTGCTCCCACCGTGTGCGGATCGCCTTGCCGATGACCTCGGCACGTTCGATCAGACCCTCCTCTTCGATCACATCGAGCACCGCGTTCGCGGCTGCACACGCGACGGGGTTCCCCACGTACGTGCCGCCGATCGCGGATGGTCCGGGGGCGTCCATGATCTCGCCGCGACCGACCACCGCCGAGAGCGGATAGCCCGCCGCGAGCGCCTTCGCCAGGATCACGATGTCGGGATCCAGCCCGAAGTGTTCGCTCGCCAGGAACCTGCCCGTCCGTCCGCACCCCGACTGGATCTCGTCGGCGATCGTGAGGATGCCGTGCTCACGGCAGAGCGCCTCCAGGCCCGGCAGGAACTCCGGTCCTGGGACGACGTAGCCACCCTCGCCCAGCTCCGGCTCGAAGATCATCGCGGCCACGGACTTCGGGTCGACGACCGTCGTGAGGGCTCGCTCGACATCCAGCAGCGCCAGCCGGCCGTCCGGATCGTCGCTGCGGTACGGGTAGCTGAACGGCACCCGGTAGACCTCGGACGCGAACGGCCCGAATCCCCGCTTGTACGGCGTGTGCCGGCTGGTGAGGCTCATCGTGAGCAACGTCCGTCCGTGGAACGCGCCTTCGAAGCAGATCACCGCCTGCCGGCCGGTCGCGGCTTTCGCGAACTTGACGGCGTTCTCCACGGCCTCCGCCCCCGAGTTGAAGAGCGCCACCTTGCGCCCTGGCCCGACCCGCTCGACGAGCCGCTCCGCGAGCCCGACGTAGACCTCGTACGGGACGACGGAGAAGTCGGTGTGAGAGAACTTCGCCGCCTGGCGTTGCACCGCCTCGACGACCCTCGGGTGCGAGTGGCCGACCAGCAAACAGCCGAGCCCGCTCGAGAGATCGAGCATGGTGTTGCCGTCGACGTCCGTGATCGATGCGCCGAGCCCGTGATCGATGACCGTGTTCACGTGCAGGTCGAGCGGATCGCACACGACCCGCTCCTTGCGCGCGATGATCGCGCGCGACTTCGGACCGGGCAGCTCGGTCTTCATCCCGATCGTGGTCACCGCGTCCTCCTGCTTCTACCGGCGTCGAGGGGAAGGAGTCAGCGGAGAAGGCTATCGCGCGCGGGGCCGCCCGGCAGCCGCGGGTCAGCGGGCTCCGAGCTCACGGAGGCGCTCCGCCGCGGTCGCGAACGCGTCGAGCGGCGCCATCAGCTCCTCCACGGCCCAGATCAGGCCTTCGAACCCGCCCAGCTCC
>CAZDXK010000309.1:0-2846 GCA_964509215.1 uncultured Actinomycetes bacterium
GGGCGGCATCGACGTCCTGCGTCGCGATCCCGGACGAGTCGAATACGATGACGTCTTCTCCCGGAACGATATCCACGGTCCCCGCCAGCACCTCGCCGAGGTCGGCCCGGATGTCGTCCGCCGACACGACTCCGGCGCTGAGCGCCACGGAGAACTTCCCCTCGGCGCGCGACTCCTCCCTCCCGTCGGCCACCACCACGGACATCGCGATCACCTGAGGATCCACCTCGGTTCGGATCCCCATCGCGTTCACGAGCTGCCCGCCCGAGATGTGATGCGGCCCGAGGATCGGCGTCGGCGAGTTGCTCGCGGTCACGATGATGTCCACGTCGCGAACCGCCTCATCGACCGTCTCGACGGAGGTTGCTTCGAGCCCGAGATCGCGGGCGAACCCGGCGAACGCGGCGCGGCGCTCGGGCGAACGGGAGTAGACCTTGAGGGAGCCCAATCCGGGCCTCGTGAGCATCATGGCCTCCAAGGAGAACCGTGCGACGACCCCCGTCCCCAGGATGCCGAGCGAGGAGGCATCCGCCCGCGCGAGGACCTCGGTGGCGAGCCCGGCGGCCGCCCCGGTGCGAACAGCGGTGAGGTAGGCGCCGTCCATCACCGCGAGCGGGAACCCGCTCTCATCGTCGAGCAGCACCACGAGGGATCCGAGGTTCCTCCCGGACGGGTTGTCGGGGAACCGGGCGAGGATCTTCACACCGAGCGCCGCGGTCGAGGCGTCGTGCCCCGCCAGGATCTTGAGCCAAGCGCGCCGCGGCTCAGGGAGTCGGAGCCATGCGTTGCGCGCCACCGTTGTGTTCCCCGAGGCATGCGACACGAAGGCCCTGCGTTGCACCTCGAGCGCTGAGCTCATATCGAGGAGTGCGCGAACCTCCTCCATCCCCAAGATGCGGGTACGCCTGCCCACGAACGGATCCGCGGCGTCCGTTTCAACCATCGATCACGTACAGACCGGGGTCGGATCCAGAGAGCACCTCGGCACCCTTCGCCGTGATCAACACGTCCGACTCCGAACCGTAGGTCATGTCCTCGTCGCGAAGGTACGCCTCGCAGGAAACGACCATGCCGGGTTCGAGCAGATCCTCGCTGTCGTGCCGAACGAATGGAGGCTCGCTGGACGCGAGACCGATGCCGTGACACAGATGCATATAGGGCGGCCCGAGGTAGTTCGAGAACTGCTCCTCTGCGTATCCCAACTCTCGGTAGTAGCCGACCATCAGCTCGATCACCTGTCGGTACGACGTCCCCGGCTTCAGCGCCTCGGCGATCGACCGCTCGACGATGTCGACGATGTTGCGGTGGTGCTGCCGCTGACGCTTCGACGGTTCCCCGACGATGGCCATGCGGTTGAACTCCCCCCAGTAGCCGCCGATCACCGCGCCGGAGTCGACGAAGAGGAGGTCACCCGGCTCGAGCGTGTACTCCGCGAGCGGGCCGAGCATGCGGGAGGGGTGGCCGAGTGCGCGGGACTTCCCGTGCGAGACGACGAGGATCTGTCCGTACGGAGGACGCACGGCTCCTTCCTCGATCAGCCTGGCTCCGATCAACCTGGCCGCGTCGACCTCGCTATCCCCCGGCTTCAGCTCGGCGAATCCGCCCGCCAAGGCAAGCCCGTTGATCCGGTCGGCTTCTCGGATGTACGCGACCTCAGCCGGCGACTTGATCGTGCGGAGCCGCCAGATCACGGGAGCAGCGTCGACGAACGTCGCCTCGGGCAACCCCTGTTCCAGCGACCGATACTCGAGCAACGGGATGAACAGGCGCTGGTCGAGCCCCAGCTCGACCCCGATCCGCGCCGATCCCAACCCTCGCTCGCGCATCTCCGTGGCGAGCATCTCGCCTGCGAACGGAGGATCGTAGGTCAGGATGTCGGTGACCCACGATTGCGCGCGCGCGTTCTCCACGTTGATGCCGTAGATCCAAAGGAAAGGCTCGCCCTCCCGCGGCAGGACCATCACGTGAGGGCGCGAGTAGTTCAGCTGATAGTCGCGGGGTAGGTGGCCGGAGAGGTAGTAGTAGTTCATCCCGGCGCTGAAGTCGCCGGTGACCAAGAGCGCGTCGAGCTGGTGTTCCTGCATCAGCGTGCGAGCCCGGTCCCTGCGGCGCTCAAGCTCGTCCCGTTCGAACAGTCTCATCCCTCACCCTCCTGCGATGACAAGAACCGGCGGAACCGGTCGCCGATGGTGACGGGATCCTCCAACAGCAGTGGAACGGCGGGCTCGTTGCCCCCTTCGATCCGCGCGATCACGGCGGAGGGCCCCACCGCGGCCCGGGCATCCGCGAGTGCAGACCTGAGTCCCGATCCGTCGTCGACCTCCTCCGTCGCGAGACCGATGCCCCGGCACGCCGACCCGAGCGACACCACGGCAGCATGTGTGGGCATCCGGTCGGCCGACGCGTGCTCGTGATTGTCCAGCACGACCAGGGTGAGCCCGCGCGGCGCAAGGGCGTGGATCGTCGGGAGCACAGAGAAACCCATCAACAGCGACCCGTCGCCCTCCACGGCGGCGAGTGGTCCCTTGCCCGCGAGGGCGAGACCGGCGCCCACCGCCGCAGCCAACCCCATCGAGTCGAGCAGGTACAGGTGGGAATCGCGCCTGGCGATCGAGGCGAGCTCGCGCGCGGGTGCACCGCACGTCATCACGAGCGGTCGGTCGCGGAACACTTCGTCGATGATCTCCAGAGCTTCACGTCGCTTCACTCCTGCTCTCCGATCCCCGGATGTAGAAGGTCGAGCAGGACCACGATCGGCCGGCGTGTCACGACGGCGAGCTCGGCCGCGGAGCGCGTGGTCGCTTGCCAGACCCTCCTCGGATCGGACGGTCCGAGCAGCTCCACCC
>CAZDXK010000310.1:0-2821 GCA_964509215.1 uncultured Actinomycetes bacterium
GATCTACATCGGGACCCAGGGGATCCTGCAGGGGACGTACGAGACGCTCGCGGAGTGCGCACATCAGCGATTCGGAGGAACGCTGCAGGGAACGATCACCCTGACGGGCGGGCTCGGGGGGATGGGCGGCGCGCAGCCGCTCGCCGTGACCATGAACGCCGGCGTCGCGCTCTGCATCGACGTCGACCCAACGCGGATCGAGCGCCGGATCAAGACCCGATACCTCGACCGCGAGACCGACGACCTGGATGCCGCGCTCGAGTGGGCCGACGAGGCGCGGTCGAGCGGGGAGGCCGTGTCGATCGGACTTCTGGGCAACTGCGCCGAGGTGGAGCCCGAGCTCCTGCGGCGCGGCTGGAGGCCCGACATCGTCACCGATCAGACGAGCGCGCACGATCCGTTGGGCGGATACGTCCCGGCGGGGATGTCGTTGGGTGAAGCGGTCGCGCTGCGGGGAAGCGATCCCGCGGGCTACCAACGTCGCGCGTACTCGTCGATGGCCGAGCACGTGGCCGCTATGGTGGGATTCCTCGACGCGGGCGCGGTCGTGTTCGACTACGGGAACAACCTGCGCGCGGGCGCGGAGCTCGGCGGGCTCCCGCACGACCGCGCCTATGCGTACCCAGGCTTCGTGCCGGCGTTCGTCCGGCCGCTGTTCTGCGAAGGGAAGGGCCCGTTCCGATGGGCGGCGCTCTCAGGCGACCCAGAGGACATCGCCAAGACCGACAGGGCCGTGTTCGAGCTCTTCCCCGACGACGCGCGGCTGCAGCGATGGATCCGGATGGCCGAGGAGCGTGTCGCGTTCCAGGGACTTCCGGCCCGCATCTGCTGGCTCGGCTACGGCGAGCGCATGAAGGCCGGCCTCCGCTTCAACGAGATGGTCGCGTCGGGCGAGCTGTCCGCGCCGATCGTGATCGGGCGGGACCACCTGGACAGCGGCAGCGTCGCGTCACCGTTCCGCGAGACCGAGGACATGATGGATGGCTCCGACGCGATCGCCGATTGGCCGATCCTGAACGCGCTGATCAACGTCGCCGCTGGGGCGCACTGGGTCAGCGTGCATCACGGCGGCGGCGTGGGCATCGGGTACTCCATCCACGCCGGGATGGTGGTGGTCGCCGACGGCACCGAGAACGCACGGGAGCGTCTTGAGCTCGTGTTGACGAGCGATCCCGGGACGGGCGTGATCCGCCACGCGGACGCGGGATACGAGCGGGCGCTCGCGGTGGCCGCTGAACGGGGCGTCCGGATCCCGATGCTCGAACCGTGACCGCCACCACGTCGTCATGTGGGGTGGGGATCCGACCGCTGCACCCCGAGTGACGGCGGGGTAGCCTTGCCGCCGTGCCGGTCGGGGTGGGAGGAGCGCTGTCGCTCGCGGACGTCGTCGCGGTCGCCCGTGGGGCCGCGGTCGAGTTCCCAGACGCTGCGCGGGTGCGCGTCGAGACGGCGCGCGCGGTCATCGAGCGGGTCGTCGCGTCGGGCGACACGGTGTACGGGGTCACCACCGGGTTCGGTTCGCTCGCCGACGTGCGGATCGATCCGTCGCAAGCAGCCGCGCTGCAACTCGGGATCGTGCGATCGCACGCGACCGCGGTCGGTCGTCCGCTGTCCCGTGAAGAGACGAGAGCCATGCTGTTGCTGCGGGCGCACGTGCTCGCGCTCGGCTACTCGGGCGTCCGACCGCTGATCGTCGATCGCATGGTGGAGATGCTCAACCGCGATCTGATCCCCGCGGTGCCGGAGCAAGGCTCGCTCGGCGCATCGGGCGACCTGGCGCCGCTGGCCAACCTGGCCCTGCCGCTGATCGGGCAAGGCGAGCTCCTGACGGTCGACGGGACCGAGCCCTCGGGCCCGACGCTCGCTGGGGCCGGCCTCGCCCCCATCGCGCTTGAAGCCAAGGAAGGGCTCGCGCTCGTCAACGGCACGCAGGGAATGCTCGCCGTCGGGATCCTCGCCGCCCGGCGCGTCGCCGACCTCGCGCGGGTGGCGGATGTCGCCGCTGCGATGTCGGTGGAGGCGGCGCTCGGAACCGATGCAGCGTTCGACGAACGGCTGCAGCGGCTGCGGCCGCATCCGGGGCAGGCGACGTCCGCTGCGAACCTCCGCCGCGTGCTCGCCGGCTCGCCGATCCTCTCGTCGCATCGGCACAGTCCGCACCTCGTGCAGGACGCGTACTCGCTCCGCTGCGCTCCCCAGGTGCACGGGGCGACGCGCGACGCGCTCGCCTACGTCCTCGGCGTGCTGCAGACGGAGGCCGGCTCCGTCTCGGACAACCCGATCGTCCTGCCCGACGACGACGAGGTCAGCTCCGGCGGCAACTTCCATGGGCAGCCCGTCGCCGTGGCTCTCGACACCCTCGCCCTCGCGACGGTGGGGCTCGCGAGCATCAGCGAACGCCGCCTCTACCGGCTGCTGGATCCGAAGCAGAACAACGGGCTCCCCGCGTTCCTCATCGAAGGGAGCGGATTGTATTCAGGGTTCATGCTCGTGCAGTACACGGCCGCGTCGCTCGTGTCGGAGTGCAAGTCGCTCGCACACCCGGCGTCGGTCGATTCGATCCCGTCGTCGGCCGGGCAGGAGGACCACGTGAGCATGGGCATGACCGCGGCGCGTCACGCCCGGGACATCGTGACGAACGCCGAGCTGGTCGTGGCGATGGAGGTGATGGCCGCCGCGCAGGCTCTAGACCTCCGGAGCCCGGTGGAGCCGGCGGTAGGCACGCGCGCCGCCCGCGACGCGATCCGGGAGGTGGTGACCTTCCTCGAGGTCGATCGCGAGCTCCGGCCCGACATCGACGCGTGCGTCGGGGCGGTCCGCG
>CAZDXK010000311.1:0-2818 GCA_964509215.1 uncultured Actinomycetes bacterium
ACCAACGTGTTCCACCAGCGTGGATCGACCAGCATGGTGCTCCGCCGTTTGAGCTTCGGCGGGCCCACGTTCGCTGAGGTAGGGCTCCCCGATTCGGTGCGCCAGATCGCCGAGGAGCACCGAGGCCTGGTGCTCGTCACCGGACCGACGGGCTGCGGCAAGACCACGACTCTCTCCGCGATGATCGAGCACATCAACGGGACGAAGCCGGTGCACATCGTGACGGTCGAGGATCCGGTCGAGGTCCTGTATCAGGACAAGGTCGCTTCGATCAATCAGCGTGAGGTCGGCACCGACACCGACGACTTCCTGGCGGCGCTCCGAGCGGCCCTCCGCCAGGACCCCGACGTGATCCTGATCGGCGAGATGCGCGACACGGAGACCGTCCGGGCCGCGATCCAGGCGGCCGAAACGGGTCACCTGGTGATGTCCACGCTCCACACGGTCGACGCGACGGAGACGGTCAACCGCGTCATCGACTTCTTCCCACCTCACCAGCAGAAGCAGGTGAGGCTGGCGCTCGCCGGGACGCTCCGTGGCATCATCTGCCAGCGTCTCGTGCCCACGGCCGACGGGGGACGCATCCCGGCGCTCGAGATCATGGTCAACACCGGCCGGATCGCGGAGCGGATCGCCGACCCGGATCTGACCTCCGAGATCAAGGACGTCATCGCCGACGGTGCGTTCTACGGGATGATCACGTTCGATCAGTACCTGCTGAACCTGGTACGTGACGGCAAGGTGACGATCGAGTCGGCCATGAAGAATGTCTCGTCGCAACACGACTTCATGCTGGCGCTGCAGCAAGCGGGCATGAGCGTGCCTCTCGAGGCCGAGAGCCCCGCGCATACGGCCTAGCCGGAGACGGCCTCCTTCCGCCGGCTCCGCGCCCCGATCGCGAACGCGCCTGCGAGCCCCGCCATCACCAGAGCCGCTCTCGCGAACCAGATGACGGTGGCGTCGGCTTCCCCATCCTGAACGACGGGCGCGGCCACGGCCTGGTTCGATGCCGAGCCGCCGGCCTCGGCCTCGGTCGCGGTGCCGGGCACGACGCCGGCCAGGTCCGTCCCGACGCCGTCGCCGACGACGATCGCGCCGATCATCCCCGGGTGGATCCAACAGGCGTACGGGAACACGCCGTCCTCGTCGAACCGGTAGCTCACCGTGTCGCCCTGGTTGAGCGTCAGGTCCAGATCGCCCCACGTGCCACCGGCGCCCACGACGTTGTGCGCCGTCGGGTCGCGGTTCGTCCATGTGACGCCTGTTCCTCGCTCCACGTACAGCACGGTCGAGCTGAAGCACATGCCCGACAGCTCGACCGTGTCCCCGCGGCCCGTCGTGGGACCGACGGCGTCCACGCATGCGCCGCCACCGCCGGCAGAGGCGATGCCACCGCCTCCCCCCAGGGCCACGCTCGCGACGGCCGCGACGACGCCGATCCTGATCGCGTGGGACCTGATCTCGCTCTCCTCTCACCGGAACGGACGTTCCCTCGACCCGGCTACACCCCTCCACGGGAAGTGGTTCCCTCGAGGGGGATCGGACCGAGCCGGTCAGTCGGGGATGCTCTCGGCGATCCCGACCGCGGCCGTTTCGTCGAGCGACGTCTCGAGCCGATGAACGATCCCGTCGATCTCCCACACGAGGACGTTTCCCGTGACCCGGTATCGCACATACCTGCCGTCGTCCGTCACCAGGTCGAGCTCGTGCACGCCGGTGATCCAGTACCCGTCGCGTCCATCGATCTCGACCCTCTCGAACGTGTTCCCGTCCGTGAAGACGCCCTTCGACACCTGCTCCATGTCGCCGCGGAACTCAGAAAGGACGGCTCCCCACGGGAGGGCGTCGATCGCCGGGAGCGCCTCGCTCGACCCCCATGCCAGCACGATCCTCGCCCCGTCCTGCGCCGGGTCGACCCAGACCGCGTCGGGCACGCCCAAGTCTTGGGGCACCTCCGCGGAGAACCCCGCCTCCAGCCCGGCTTCACGGAGCGTCGCCGGATGCCCAAGCGTCGGGCCGCTCGCCACCGCCGATGGCAACGCGGTGGGCCGGCCCGGGATCGTCTCGATCGTGAGCGCACCGAGGTCGATCACGACCTTCGCGGCCAGCGCCGCCGCGGCGAGGAGCACCACCCCCGCCACGACGAGCAACAGCGTGCGTCGGCGATGGGGAAGAGACATGCGCGGCCGGGCGAGCGAAGGACGACGCTCAAGCTCGCGGAGCCGACGCGACACCCGGCCCGCCACGTCGGGTTCTGCGGGCCACTCGATGTCACGGGCGGTCGTCGTCAGCGCGCGACCCAGCCCGTCGTCGTCGAGCCCTCGCAGCCGTTGTGTCATCTCGTCACCTCTCCGGACGCCTCGAGCTCCGTTCGCAGCCGCCCGAGCGCTCGCGACAAACGCGACTTGACCGTGCCCGGCCGTACGCCCAGCACGTCGGCCATCTCGGCCTCCGACAGTTCGAACAGGTAGCGGTAGGCGATCACGAGCCGATCGGGCTCCCGCAGCCGTTCCAGGGCGCGCGTGAGCGCTTGCGCGTCCTCACGCTCGAGAGCCGCGGCCTCGGGGGACGGGGCCGCGCCCCCCGGATCGGCCGCGGTCGCCCGCAGGACGAGCCCTTCACGGCGGCGGGAGGATCGGACACGATTGCGGGCCTCGTTCGCCACGATCCGCAGGAGCCACGGCCGGAACGGCGCACCCGGGCGGAAGCGTGGCAGCGCGTAGTACGCCTTCACGAAGGCCTCTTGCACGGCGTCTTCCGCCTCTCCCGCCTGGCGCGCGACGAGCCACGCGACGCGATACGCGATGCCCTGGTACCG
>CAZDXK010000312.1:0-2818 GCA_964509215.1 uncultured Actinomycetes bacterium
CGCGTCGATTTCCTGAACGCCTTTGGCTGGTGGGAACAACCTGCTCGCTTGCCCGCCGTAGCGCAAAGCGCGCAGGCGGGTCCATCGTCGATCGGCGATCGGCCATCGTCTGGAGCAGCGTCTGGAACGTGGAAGTATCATCCGACGGCGTTCGGCAAGTGGACGCGATCGGGCCCTGGCGGCGCAGAGATGGCCGTGTACGACGTGAATGGCGACGGTCTCAACGATGTCGTGACGTCGCTGCAGGCCCATGGCCTGGGATTGTCGTGGTTCGAGCAGAAGAAAGCCGCTGACGGGTCGCGCTCGTTTGTCGAGCACCCGATCATGACCGACTTCTCGACGAAGAACGCCGGTGGGGTGATGTTCTCGCAGCTGCACGGTGCGACGTACGCCGATGTCGACGGCGACGGCCTGCAGGACTTCATCACTGGCAAGCGGTTCTGGTCTCATCTCGACACATTCATCGATCCCGACCCGCACGGGCCGCCGGTGTTGTACGTCTATCGAACCGTGCGGAACGCGAAAGCGCCTGGCGGCGCCGAGTTCGTGCCCGAGTTGATCCACAACCGTTCGGGTGTCGGCTCGCACCTGTCGGTGGTCGATCTCGACAAAGACGGCAACGCCGAAATCATCACGTCGACCAAGCGGGGGACGTACATCTTCTGGAACAACTGGAAAACAGCCAAGCGATAACATGCGACTACTTCGCGAGGCGGCCGTCGTCATTGCCGCTGCAACTGTCGTTGGAGCCCAGGCGCCGAAGCCAGATCGAGACTGGCCGGCGCACGGCCACGACGCCGGCGCGCAGCGATACTCGCCGCTCAAGCAAATCAATACGACCAACGTCTTCAGTCTTCGGCTCGCGTGGACCTACGACACGCCGGCGGCTGTGCCACCTCCTCCGCCTCGTGGCGGCGGCGCGCCGGGAGACCAGGAAGAACGCGCACCCAGCGCCGCTCTGCCTGCGCGCGGCGCATCACCGGCTGCGCCGGCGATCCCCGCACCGCGACAGTCGGCGACCACGCCGCTCGTGGTCGACGGCGTCATGTACATAGGGACGATGTACAACCGGATCGTTGCGCTGGATGCTGATACTGGAAAGGAAATCTGGGTCAAAGACATCGGCCATACGCCGTCGACGAGGGGCATCGCGTACTGGCCGGGCACCAACGACGTTTCACCGCAACTCGTCTTTGGAACAGGCGATGGGTCGTCGCTGCTGATTTCACTGAATGCCAAAACCGGCGAGTTCACGCCGGCATTCGGACAGGGCGGCAAGGTGGACTTGCGGCAAGGCGTGGGTGAGACATTTCCGAAACTGCGAGTGGCCCTCTCATCGCCCCCGGCCATTTACAAACACCTGGTGATTACCGGCAATCACTCGCAGGAGAGTCCAAGCCTCGGACCTTCGGGCGATGTGCGCGCATGGGACGTGCGGACGGGCAAGCTCGTCTGGACCTTTCGCACGATTCCCAGGCCAGGCGAGCCGAACCACGACGCCTGGAAGAACGATCAGTGGGTCGATCGCGCGGGAGCGAACGCCTGGGGATTCATTACCGTTGATGAAGCGCGCGGAATCGCGTACGTCCCGACCGGCACCCCCGCGACCGATTTTTACGGCGGCGATCGGCTCGGGTCGAACCTGTACGGGTCGTCCCTTCTTGCGCTGGACGCGACAACCGGCAAGCTCAAATGGTTTTTTCAAACCACGCATCACGATAACTGGGATTACGACTTGAACTCGCCGCCGACGTTGATCGACGTCAAACGCAACGGCAGAACGATTCCGGCCGTCGCGGTGTACACGAAGCAGGGGCTCCTGTTCGTCTTCGATCGCGTGACGGGTACACCCGTGTTCGGCGTCGAGGAGCGGCCGGTTGTGTCCGACAACCCGCTTCCGGGCGACGAGTACTCGCCCACACAGCCGTTTCCGGTCAAGCCTCCGCCGATTGCGCGAATGACATTTTCCCCGCAGGAGATCGCGAAGATCACTCCGGAGCACGAGGCGTATTGCAAGGGTCTGCTCGAGCTGGAGGGCGGTGTCATGACCGGCGGTCCCTACGCGCAATATGGACCGAAGCTGCGCGTGATCTTTCCAGGATGGACCGGCGGCGGGAATTGGAACGGGTCGGCGTTCAATCCCGATCTCGGGTACTTGTACATGCCCACGCAGGACCACGGCATGCTCAACAAGATGATCAAGAGCACGAGATTCGAGAACATGTACGTGCGGAGCGGTCCCGATAACTCGCCTCCGATGCTCGGAACGAATTTCTGGGATGGAAGGAAGGGCTGGCCGTGTCAGCAGCCTCCGTGGGGAGAGCTCGTCGCCGTCAACGCCAACACAGGTGACATCGCCTGGCGAGTTCCACTCGGGTCCTTCGAAGAGCTCGACGGGCTGGGTGTACCGGCGACCGGCACGCTGAATCGCGGCGGGCCCATTGCGACAGCGGGCGGCCTGGTCTTCATCGCGGCCTCACAGGACGCCCGGTTCCGGGCATTCGACGCGCGCACTGGCAAAGTGCTCTGGGTTGCCGACCTGACGGAGAACGGCCGCGCCGTGCCGATTACCTATCAGGGCAAGCGGGGGAAGCAATACGTCGCGATCATGGCCGGCGGCGGCCGACCGATCGCGAGAAAGGTCGACGAGAGCCTTATCGGCGGACGGCTTCATGTGTTTTCGCTGGCCGATGCAAAGTAGGACGACGACATAGCCTGCGGGGCCGGAGAGTGATGTGCGGTTGACGCGGAAGCAGTGGTTATTGATCTTGCTGTCCGTGACGGGCGTGTCGGTGATTGCGCTGATCTATGCGCTGCG
>CAZDXK010000313.1:0-2813 GCA_964509215.1 uncultured Actinomycetes bacterium
CTGGCCGGCATCGCGCACGCCCGCCCGGCTCCGCCTGCCCCGAAGATCAGGACGGCCCGTCCCGATGGGTCGAAGCCCGCGTCCATCCGGAGGAACCGCTCGAAGCCGGGCGCGTCGGTGTTCTCTCCACGGAGGCGCTCACCGTCGCAGACGATCGTGTTCACCGCGTGGAGTCGCCGGGCGTCCTCCGACAGATCGTCGATGAGGTCCGCGACCGCGGCCTTGTGCGGCATCGTCACGTTCGCGCCGGCGAAGCGGAGCGCATCGAGCCCGTTGAGCGCGGCGAGGAGGTGGAGCGGATGGACCGGCAGCGGCACGTAGACCCAGTCGAGCCCCAGGGCGGCGAACGCGGCGTTGTGGATGGCCGGCGACAGGCTGTGCGAGACGGGCCAGCCGATGATGCCCACCGTGCGGGTCGAGCCGCCCACCCGCGCGCCGGCGACGGGATCATCCAAGGCACTCGGCCTTGTCGGAGAGGAACTGCTGGTAGCCGACGCTGAACCGGTGCTCGCCGTTCTCGCCGCAGAGCACGTAGTAGAGGTAGGGGACGTCGGCGGGCGCCAGCGCCGCGCGGAGCGAGGCGATCCCCGGGCTCGCGATGGGCGTGGGCGGCAACCCCGTGTGCAGGCGCGTGTTGTACGGGCTGTCGATCTCGAGATCCGAAACGGTGAGGCCGTTCGACGGATCCGGGTCGATGTATCCGACCGTCGCGTCGATGCCGAGCTGCATCCCTTCGGCCAGCCGGTTGTAGATGACCGCGGCGATCTTCGCGCGGTCCGACGCCACCGCCGCCTCCCGTTCGATCATCGACGCGATCACCACGATCTCGTACTCGGACACGCCGAGCGCCTTCGCCCTCCCCCAGTCGAGCCCTTCCACCTCCGTGGCGAACTGATCGAGCAGGCGGTGGATCACGTCATCGGCCGTCGTGTCTCCCTGTTGGAAACGGTACGTCTCCGGGAACAGGAACCCCTCCGTTCCCTTCCCGACCGGCAGGTACGGATCGAGGGACCAGTCCTTGCCCTGTGCCAGGCTCAGGAAGCGATCCTCGGCGATCCCCAACTCCTCGCGCACGCGTTCGGCGATCTGCGTCAGCCGGTAGCCCTCGGGGATCGTCAGCCGCACGGTGGCCATCGCGGGCGGTGGCGTCGACAGGACCTCGACCGCCTCGTCGAACGTCATGTTGGTGGTGAGGGTGTAGCTGCCGGCCCTGATCGCGTCCGCCTTGCCCGTAGCGCGCAACAGGATGCGCCCCACGACCCCTCCGCAGCGAACCACGCCCAGGTCACGCAGCTCCGAGACGACCTGCTCCCCCGACGTGCCCGGCTCCACGGTGAACGCGACGTCGCGCTTCGGGCCGCTCGCGCCCTTGCAGTGTCCGTAGTAGGCCCCGGCCGCGACCACGCCACCCACGAGCACCAGGAACGCGACCAGGAGGGCGAGGAGCGCGCCACGGCGAGGGCGGCCGTCCGGATCGGCATGCCGGTCCGACCGGCGAGGTAGTTCTTGCTCCACGGGTTGGGAGGATACCGAGCGGGGGCTGTGCGCGCGTCAGCGGTGCGCGTCGAGCCACGCTTGGAGGATGACCGTCGCCGCCGATCGATCGACGACGCTCCTGCGTTCCCGTCCGCTCACACCCGCCTCACGCAACGCGCGTTCGGCCTCCACGGTCGACAGACGTTCGTCGTGCAGCATCACGGGAACGTGAAGGAACGATCGCAGCGCATCCGCGAACGAACCGGCCTTCACGGCGGCCGGCCCCCGCTCCCCGGTCATGGAGAGCGGAAGCCCGACCACGACCGCGGTCGCGGAATGCTCTTCCACCAGCTTCGCGACGGCCTTCAGGTCCGCGGGAGCGCCGGTGTGGATCGTGCCGAGCGGCACCGCCATCCGGCGGTCGTCGTCAGAGATCGCCACCCCGATCCGCACGTCGCCCAGATCGAGGCCGAGCACACGGCCGGGCCGGGTAGTCTGGCCCATACTACTTTCCTGCCAGGAGCTCCGCGAGACGGGCGGGGATGCTCTGCACCGCCTCCTTGACGGCTGCCCCGTTCGGTCCGCCCGCGAACGCCATGTTGGGCTTGCCCCCAGCACCCCCGCCGATCTGCTTCGCGGCGACGTCGAGCAGCTCCTGGGCCGTCACGCCGCGTTCCATCAGGCGTTTGCTGCACGCGGCGACGATCAGAGCCTTTCCGTCTTTCGCCGAACCCAAGACGACCGCCGCGCCGCCGTCGCTTTCCAACTTTCCGACCACTTTCTGGGCCAGCTCGCGGAGCTGGTCCGCGTCCACCTCCTCGAGCGTCGTCACGAGCCGGGCGCCGTCGACCTGGGTCGCCTGCTCCACGATCTGATCCACTCGGACCGCGACGTCCACCTGGTGGAGCTTCCCCAGCTCCGTCTCCAGCCGTTTCACACGCTCCACGAGCTGACGGGCGCGTTCGATCGCGGACGCAGGATCGGTGCTCCCGAGGGTCGTCACCAAGCCTTGAAGGAGCGCGCGCTCCGCGTTGATCTCATGGAGCGCGTCGGGACCGACCAATGCCTCGACACGACGCATGCCCGCGCCGATCGATCCCTCGTGCAGGATCTTGATCAACGAGACGTTGCCCGTCCGATGGACGTGCGTACCGCCGCACAGCTCACGCGAATAGTCACCCACCTCCACCACGCGAACCAGGTCGCCGTACTTCTCGCCGAACAGTGCGATCGCGCCCTGCGCCTTCGCCTCGTCAAACGTCGTCTCGTAGATGCGCACCGCGTCGTCGAGCGCCAGGCGTCGGTTCGCCTCGAGCTCGGCCTCCTCCAGGATCTCC
>CAZDXK010000314.1:0-2808 GCA_964509215.1 uncultured Actinomycetes bacterium
GCATCGAGCTCGTCGCCGCGGGCGATCGAGGCTTCACCACGCGTGGCGCGAGCGGCGAGGGCGCAAACCGGTGAGCCGCGAGCGCTTCGCGGCCCTCCGGCGACAGGTTCTGACCCTGCCCGCCGCCGGTGACTACGCGGCGGCTCGGCGCTTCTGGGACTGGCAAGGGATCGGGTAGCTCCTATGGGCTCGAAATCGAGGAAACACGCTAGGTTCGCCCGCGAGCGGCACCAGAAGGCCGAACGGCGGCAACGCACCGCGATGGAGTCGGAGGCTGCCACCCGCGCAGCCGAAGCGGATCGCCGAAGGCGACGGGTGGAGGCGGTCGCGCATCGCTGGGGCCTCTTCATCGTTCCGAGCGTGCTCGGGCTCTTCGACGGCGACCACGCGGCTCGGCTCTACCACACCACGTATGCGCGCCCTTCAGTGGTCGAACACGGCCTCCGAGGACGCGCGTACCTCGCTGCCCACCAAATCCTGCACCACCCCCGGTCCGGAGTCGGGAAAAGGCGAGGGCAGCTTCTCCAGGACCACGCCGTGCTGTCGGTCAGCCCGCTGGGATGGCTGCTGACCGACTCCTCGAGGGATGTGATCGCCGTCGAGCCGGTGGCCGCCGCATTGGAGGGTGCGTTCTGGATCAGCCCTGATGTTGCGCGTCATGGGGACGACTTCGGTGAGGATGCAATCTCGCGGGATGTCGATACCCTCACGCGTTGGATTGGAGAAGCCGACCGGTTCGACACCCCCGAGATCTGGGTCCCCTGTATCCCGCCGGAGTTCATCCGCGAGGTTTACCTCCGGACCGAGTCACACATCCCGGGTTTCGAGCGATGGGTCTCCAAGGCGGGCCTGGCCGTTCGGGTCGGATCCCTCACCGAACTCGGAGATGCAACGCCGTAAACGGCAGCAAACCGCGTCACGAACCCTAGTTGCCCCCGGCGCGGCTATGCCCTGGGGAGTGCACGACTTTTTCTCCCCACCCCCACGCGCCGGGCCCGGGGCGCCGCACGGACTGAGGCTGCGAAAGCCGTCCGACTGACGGATGCCTGCGAGGCAAGGGCGCACGGACACGCCTCTGCAGCAGTCCGGCGTAGTCAGTTCGTTGCGCCGTGCGACCCGCCGGGGCGAATAGGGAGTTATGGCGCTAGAGGCTGACCATCGCGTAGCCGACTCCTCCAGCTGCAGAAAGCCCTTCCCCGACCGCACTCAGGCAGCGCGGGCGATGAGATGAACTAGCCGCGAGACGCTGCGATACGGCTCGATGACCGGCTACTGCCGCGAGCCAACGCGGCTCAGTGAGTCACCCTTGCTCGACTACGTGAGGAGCACTAGCAACTAACCCGATCTCGAACCCTGTGTCATGCGCGACCATGGTCTCCTGAGGTGCCGACACGCGCCTTCGACGCATAGTGGGGAGACCAACGGGATGCCGCGGAAGACCACCCAGCGACCCGACCTGTTCAGCGAGCTCGACTCTCGCCAGTTCGAGGATCTCGTGCGCCAGCTCGCGCCACGCGTGTATCCATTCCGCAAGCCACTCACCGAGGTTGGCCGCCTGGGGAGCGACGAGGGCCGTGACGCAGCGGCCACCGAGGTGCTCAAGAAGGGCCGAAAGACAATCGAGCGCCCGTGGCTGCTCCAGATGAAGCGCTACCAGAGGATCACCCCCAAGCAGCTCGAGGCCATCGTCGAAGCGGCCGTACCCGACCCCACGAACCCGCCGCACGGTCTGCTCGTGGCCACATCAGCCGACGTCTCGCCGCTAGCACGGAAGCGGTACGCGGCCGCCGCCAGCGCGCGAGGGGTGACCGACTCGGTCATCTGGGATCGCTCCCAACTCGTCGACATGCTCCTCGATCCCGGAAATCATGACCTAAACCGGCTGTACATTGGGACCGAGCGAGCGGTCGATGGAACCCAGCTCGTCCCGCTCGGGCTCGAGGGCAGGCCGAGTCTGGATCTTCCGGTGGTGGGTCGCGACGACGAGCTTGTCGAGCTGCTTGCCACGAGCGCTGACGTCATCCTTGTGGGCGAGCCGGGAAGCGGGAAGACGCGGTTGGCGCTCGAAATGAGCAACACACGGTTCGCGTGGCTCGACGCGGACGCGGAGGCCCTCGCCGACAGCATCCGGCGTCACCAACCCAACCGCGTCGTCGTCGACGATGCCGGCCTACCGCCGCGTCGTCGCCAGATCGAGATGCTCCGAGAGCTCCGACGAGTGGGGCACAAGTTCCAGATCGTCGCCACGCTGTGGCCGAACGACCGGGAGGCGGTCGCCGCGCTCCTGCCTGGTGCCGCCGTCGTCGTGGTCGAACGCCTCGAGCGGCCACTGATGGACCAGATCGTCCAAGGATTGGGCGTCACTAACGAGGTGTGGCGCCACATCATCCTCGACCAGGCGCACGGACGCCCTGGTTGGGCCGAGACGTTGGCGGAGCTCGCCAAGAACGGTCAGGGAACCGACGCCGCCTCCGGCCGAGGCCTGGTGCGCCAGATCGGTCGGTACCTCGAGCGGGTCGGCGTCCGGGAGCTCCCGACGACGTCGTTCCTCAGCCATCTCGCCCTGCTGGGCGAGGTGCGTTTCGAGGAGATGGACAAGTTCGGTCCGTTCTGCGGTTTGGGGCGAGCCGATTGGGAAGAGCTGCTGGTTCAGGCGGCCGCCGCTGGACTCCTTGAGCAGACCGCAACCGGATGGCGCGTCTCTCCGGAAGCGCTGCGATACGCACTCGCGGAACACTGGTTCTTCACCCGCACAGGAGCTGATCCGGGGGCAATCGCTCGCATCGCGGCGGAATGGCCCACGCATCT
>CAZDXK010000315.1:0-2798 GCA_964509215.1 uncultured Actinomycetes bacterium
GCCCCATCGTGGGCGGCATCTCCGCGGCGGCGGCCTCCGGATCGCCGGCCTCACGCCGGACCCGGCGCAGCTCGCCCACCGCCAGGAAGATCAGGAACCCTCCGCCCGCTACGCGCAGCGCGCGCAGGAGACCCTCGCCCGGCGCCAGGGACGAGAACCCGAACGCGAGCGCCGCCACCACCAGGAAGAGCGTGCCGTTCGCGCCCAGCATCACGCGCAACCCTCCCGAGAAGCCGCGTTTGGCGGTCTCGGTGAGGATCAGGAGCTGCACCGGGCCCGGGGCGGCGCCCAAGGCGAACCCCAGCGCGAACGCGGCTCCGACGCGCGAGGACCAGCTCACTCGGCCTGCGAGCCCCCGTCGAGCCGGAGCTCCTCGACGTCGATCGATCCGTCGTCCTCGAGCGTGACGAGGATGCCCTCGCACTCTTTGAGCGGGTCGATCTCGTCGCCGGTCAGCCCGAGCACCGCGTGCTCGACGAGCGGGGTGTGGCTGATCGCAAGTCCTCGTCCGCCGTCGGGAACGCGGTCCAGCAACGCCCGCACGCCGGCGGCCATCCCCGTCGGGCTGCCACCGGATGCATCCTGACCGCCGAGCCCTGGAACGATCTCGTGGTCGGGCAGTTGTGTTCCGGCGCCCCGGAGGAACCACGCCGCCGTCTCGGCGGCTCGTTGGCTGGGGGACACGAACACGACGTCGTACGTGACCGTCGAGGCCCGTCCCACATCCTCCGCCTGGGCACGGCCGGCCGCCGAGAGCCGATCCGCGTTGGGGTCTCGGCGGGCGTGTCTGCGGAGCTCCAGTCGCCTCACGTTCGAACTGACCTCCTCCGGGGTTCGCGTATCATGCCGCATCCGTGAGCGCCTCACGCCGGATCCTCCCGTTGATCGTGCTCGTCGCCGCCGCGGCGTGCACGGGCGACGGAGACGACGGGCAGACGCCGACGCCCACCGCGACGACGACCTCGCCGGTCCCGACGGGCCCCGTCCGATTCGAGCCGGGCGCCTATCGATGGGAGTTCGGGGGTGTGACCGCCGACCTCGTGTTCGACGGCAGCGACGCGACGATGGACGTCGAGAACGCGTCGGGAGCAGAGCTTGCGGCACCATCTCTCTATGTCGTCGAGGGATCAGGGACGAGGCGGGACGGGGTCGTGGCCGACGCGGCGCCGATCCCGGATGGAGAGAGCGCGACGTTCCAAGTGACGTTCCCGGCTCAGGTCACCGACGAGACGATCGGTCTGGTGATCCTGCTGTTCGGCGGCTCCAACTACGGGGCGTTCGCACCAGTGCCCGCAGCCTGAAATTAGGCCTCGCGGCTGGCCGGCTCGGCCTCTCCCGCCTGCCAGCGGGCGAGGACGAAGATCAGGTCCGAGAGCCGGTTCAGGTAGCGTCGCACCTCGGGATTCACCGTTCGTTCGGCCCGTTCCAGCTCCACGACCCGGCGCTCGGCGCGCCGCACGACGCTCCGTGCAAGATCCAGCGCCGCGCTCGCGGGGTTCGCGCCCGGGACGATGAAGACCTGCGGGAGCGGCCGCAGGGCCACCAGGTCGTCGATCCGCTGTTCGAGGCGGCGAACCATGTCGTCGGTCACGAGCGACACGCCCTTGTCGAGCTTCTTCCGCTTGGACGGATTGGCGGCGAGGTCCGCCCCGACCACGAAGAGCTCACGCTGGAGCACGAGGAGGTCTTCCTGCAGGTCGGGGTCGTCGGCCAGGGACCGGGCGAGCCCGAGGGCCGCGACGGCCTCGTCGGTCGTTCCGTAGGCGTCGGTCGCCAAGTCGGCCTTGGAGATCCGACCCCCGTACAGGAGCCCCGTGGAGCCGTCGTCGCCGGTCTTGGTGTAGATGCGAGGCATCGGGAGCTAGCATAGGTGCCGCCTGGGCCCATCGCTTCGGCGGCGAAGGAGGACGCATGACCGGCAGGTTCGGATCGCTGATCACGGCGATGGTGACGCCGTTCCGCGAGGAAGACCACGCGCTCGACGTGGACGGGGCGCAACGCTTGGCGTCGCACCTCCTGGACACGGGCAGCGACGCGATCGTCGTCGCCGGTTCGACGGGCGAGTCGCCCACGCTCTCGTACAAGGAGAAAGCCGAGTTGTTCCGCGCGGTCGGAGAGGTCACGCGCGGTCGCGGCAAGTTGATCTGCGGCACCGGCACGTACTCGACGGCCGAGACGCTCGAGCTGACCCAGGCAGCTGAGGACGCCGGCGCAGACGGGCTGCTCGTCGTGACGCCCTACTACAACAAGCCTCCGCAACGTGGCCTGATCGCGCATTTCGAGCGAGTAGCCGACGCGACCGATCTTCCGATCATCGTCTACAACATCCCCGGCCGGACCGCGACGCGCATCGAGCACGACACGCTCCTGCAGCTCGCCCAGCGGCCCAACATCGTGGCGGTGAAGGACTCCACCGGTGATTTCCAGGGAGTGTCCCGGCTGATGGCCGAGGCGCCGCCCGACTTCGAGGTCTACAGCGGGGACGACTGGGCCACGTTCGGCTACGTGTGCCTGGGCGCGGTCGGGATCGTCTCGGTGGCGAGTCATCTGGTCGGTCCACAGATCCGTCAGATGATCGAGCTGATCCAGACGGGCGACGTCCCCGCGGCCAGGAAGATCCACGAGGACCTGTCGCCGCTCTTCAACGCGCTCTTCATCACGAGCAACCCGATCCCGTTGAAGGCCGCACTGCAGATGATCGGTCTTCCGGCCGGGGCGCCGCGGCTCCCGCTCGTCCCGGCCACCGCCGAAGAGCGGACGCGGGTCCGCAAGGCGCTGGAGGATGCCGGTCTCCTCTA
>CAZDXK010000316.1:0-2777 GCA_964509215.1 uncultured Actinomycetes bacterium
TCGGCAAGGTCGGGGTCTACATCTGCTACGACCGTCACTTCCCGGAGGGCTGGCGCATGCTCGGCCTGCACGGCGCCGAGATCGTGTTCAACCCGTCGGCCACGCACCGCGGCCTGTCCGAGTACATCTGGCGTCTGGAGCAGCCGGCTGCCGCCGTCGCGAACATGTACTACGTGGGCGCGATCAACCGCGTCGGGATCGAGCCGCTCGGCGACGACGACTTCTACGGTCAGAGCTACTTCGTCGACCCCGAGGGCCAGTTCGTCGGCGAGCTCGGCGATGCGTACAAGCCCGAGCTGATCGTGCGCGACCTCGACCTGGGCAAGATCCGCGAGGTGCGCGACCGTTGGGCGTTCTACCGCGATCGCCGGCCCGACGCGTACGACGACATCGTCGCCCGCTGACGTACGTATCGGGAGAGGGGGGCGCCCATGGACATCGGCGTGGTGCTGCAGACCACTCCACCCAGCGCGCGGGTGATCGACCTGGCGAAGAAGGCGGAGACGTACGGATTCAGCCACGTGTGGACGTTCGACAGCCACCTGCTGTGGCAAGAGCCGTTCCCGATCTTCACCCAGATCTTGGCGAGCACCCGCAACGTGATGGTCGGCCCGATGGTCACGAACCCGCTCACCCGCGACTGGACCGTCACCGCGAGCCTGTTCGCCACGTTGAACGAGATGTTCGGAAATCGCACGGTGATCGGGATCGGCCGGGGCGACTCGGCCGTCCGAGTGATCAACGGCAAGCCCTCGACCCTGATCGCGCTCCGCGAGGCGATCCACGTGATCCGCGAGCTGGCGAACGGGCGCGAGGCCGAGTATCGGGGCTCCACGCTCCGTTTCCCGTGGGCGTCGAAGAGCCGGGCCGAGGTCTGGGGCGCCGGCTACGGGCCGAAGGCGTTGCAGGTGATCGGCGAGGTGGCCGACGGGTTCATCCTGCAGCTCGCGGACCCCGACATCGCCGCGTGGACGATCGGCGCGGTGCGGAAGGCCGCGTCGGACGCGGGGCGGGACCCTGCGGAGATCACGATCTGCGTGGCGGCGCCCGCCTACGTGACCGACGACGTCGCCTACGCTCGCGATCAGTGCCGATGGTTCGGCGGGATGGTCGGCAACCACGTCGCCGACATCGTCGCCCGATACGGCGAGTCATCGGAGATCCCCGCAGCGCTCACCGACTACATCAAGGGGCGCGAGGGCTACGACTACAACCAGCACGGGCAGGCGGGGAACGTCCACACGCGGTTCGTGCCCGACGAGATCGTCGACCGCTTCTGCATCCTAGGCGGCGTGGACGAGCACGTGCGGCGCATCCAGCAGCTGAAGGACCTCGGGGTGGACCAGTTCGCGGTCTACCTCCAGCACGACGACAAGGACGGGACCCTGCGCCAATACGGCGAGAAGGTCATCCCCGCCATCGCGGAAAGCGTGCTCGCGAAGTCGTGACGCGTCGTCTCAGGCGCATGTGGATGTTCGTGCTGTCCCTGGTTATGGTCGCGCTCCTGTGGGAGCTCTACAAGCTGATCGGACCGCAAGACGGCGGCAAGCTCTTCGGCCTCACGATCCTGCCACGCGCGAACGACATCGCCATGCCGCACGTGTGGGAGATGCTCTCGCGCTACGCGCAGCCGGAGCGTCGTGGCGCCTCCGGGTCGATCTTCCTGGTGGTCCTGTCCGGCGCGTGGTTCTCGTTCCGGCTGGCGCTGACCGGCTTCGTCCTGGGAACGCTGATCGGCATCGGCCTGGCCGTGCTGATGGCACGGTACAGGGTGGTCGAGCGCGGCTTGCTGCCGTACCTCGTGATCTCGCAGACCGTGCCGCTCATCGCGTTGGCGCCGCTGGTCGTCAGCTGGGGCGGGAAGCTCCACATCGGGGGGTTCGAGTGGCCGCGGTGGCTCTCGGCGGCGGTGCTCGGCGCGTTCCTGGCGTTCTTCCCGGTCGCGGTTGGGACGCTGAAGGGCCTGACCTCGGCGCCGCAGGCCGCGTCGCTCGAGCTGATGGACTCCTACGCCGCGTCGTGGCGCCAGACCCTTTTCAAGCTGCGGTTCCCGGCGGCCGTGCCGTTTATGATCCCGGCGCTCAAGCTCGCGGCGACCGCGTCGGTGATCGGCGTGGTGGTCGCCGAGATCTCGACCGGGCTGGCCGGCGGCGTGGGGCGGTTGATCATCGAGTACGCGCGCGAGGCGACGAGCGACCCGGCCAAGGTCTTCACGGCGGTGTTCGCCGCGGCCGCGCTCGGGCTCGTGATGGCCGGGCTGGTGGCGTTGATCGACCTGACGACGATGCGGAACAGGCCGCCGAAGGAGGCCCTCGAGTGAACGACATCGCCGTCGAGGTCCGGGGCCTGACGAAAACGTTCAACGCGGGCCGGCCGAACGCGGTCGACGCCTTGGTCGACGTCGACCTGACGATCCGACCCGGGGAGTTCGTGTCGCTGATCGGGCCGTCGGGATGCGGCAAATCGACTCAGCTCCGGCTGATCGCGAACCTGCTGGAGCCGACGACCGGCGAGGTGCGCGTGAACGGCAAGCCGGCCCGGCGGGCGCGGCTGGACCAGGACTACGGCATGGCGTTCCAGCAGGCCGGCCTGCTCGAGTGGCGGAGCGTGGCGAAGAACGTCGAGCTGCCGCTGGAGCTGAAGGGCTGGGACAAGGAGAAGCGGCGCACGCGCGCATCGGAGATGCTGGAGCTGGTGAAGCTGCCGGAGTTCGCCGATCACCTGCCGTGGCAGCTCTCGGGCGGGATGCAGCAACGCGTCGCGATCGCCCGCGCGCT
>CAZDXK010000317.1:0-2760 GCA_964509215.1 uncultured Actinomycetes bacterium
AGTACTCGAGGCTGTTCGGGGTCACCACCAAGCGCGTCGGCATGCTGCCGGAGGGTGCGTTGATCATGCACCCCGGTCCGATGAACCGCGGCGTCGAGATCGACTCCGACGTGGCGGACCTCCCGCGGAGCGTGATCGAGGAGCAGGTGACGAACGGGATCGCGGTGCGCATGTCGCTTCTGTACCTGATGCTCGGCGGCTCGGGGGAGGGGAGCGGTGATGAGTGACCACCTGGTCCTACGGGGCGGGCGAGTCGTCGACCCGGCCGGCGGCGTGGATGAGGTCCGTGACATCCTCGTCGAGGACGGGTGGATCGCCGGCGTCGGGGATGCCGCTGCGAGCGACGCGCCGAGAGGCGTGGAGGTCATCGACTGTACGGGGCTGGTCGTGGCACCCGGTCTCGTCGACCTGCACACCCATTTGCGCGAACCGGGTTTCGAGCACAAGGAGACCATCGAGACCGGTACGCGCGCGGCGGCTATCGGCGGCTACACCGCGGTCGCGCCGATGGCCAACACAGAGCCGGTGGCCGACCACGCCGGGGTGATCCACGAGGTCCGCGACCTGGCCGCAGCCGCAGGCCTCTGCGACGTCTTCCCGGTCGGCGCCGTCACGAAGGGACTCGAAGGCGAGTCGTTGGCCGAGATCGGCGAGATGGTCGAGGCCGGCGTCAGGATGTTCAGCGACGACGGCAGATGCGTGCCCTCGGCGCGTCTCTTGCGTAACGCGGTGGTCTACGCGAAGGCGTTCGACGATGTGGTCATCGCGGAGCACTGCGAGGACGCGTCGCTCGCCGAGGACGGACAGATGCACGAAGGCTTCCACTCCTACTCCCTGGGACTGCGTGGGCAACCGGCGGAGGCGGAGGAGGTCATCGTCGCCCGCGACCTGGTCATCGCGCGGATGACCGGCACGCGTCTGCACATCTGCCATATGTCGTCGGCTCGGTCCGTCGAGCTGGTCCGTCGCGCGAAAGCCGAGGGCATCCGCGTGACGGCTGAGGTGACGCCGCACCATCTGGTGTTCACCGACGACGACCTCATCACGTACGACACGAACCTCAAGGTGAACCCACCGCTGCGGAGCGCGGAGGATCGCGATGCGCTCCGCGTGGGTGTCGCCGACGGCACCATCGACGCGATCGCGACGGATCATGCACCCCACGCCGTCGAGGAGAAGGAGGCCGAGTTCGACCGATCGCCGCCGGGCACCATCGGCCTGGAGACGGCCCTCGCGTCGGTGCTCACGGACCTCGTCGAGCCGGGCATCCTCACCCTGGCCCGCGCGTTGGAGGCGATGTCGACGGCTCCGGCCAGGATCCTCGGAGCGTCGGAGCACGGCGGTCCCATCGAACCCGGACGGCGTGCGAACCTGGTGGTGTTCGATCCCGCCGCGGAGTGGGTGGTCGAGGCCCCGTTCGCGTCGAAGAGCCGGAACAGCGCGTTCCTCGGCAGGACGATGCGCGGCCGGGTCGTGCACACGGTGTTGCGCGGTGCGCCGACCGTGACGAGCGGGAAGGCCACTCGGTGACGGGTCCCGCCGCTCTCCTCGCCCTCGAGGACGGCACCGTGTTCCGGGGCACCGGGTTCGGGACCGGCGGCGAGACGTTCGGAGAGGCCGTCTTCAACACGGGCATGGCCGGGTACCAGGAAGTGTTGACCGACCCGTCGTACGCAGGACAGATCGTCGCGATGACCGCTCCGCAGCAGGGGAACTACGGCGTCAACCGGGAGGACGCCGAATCCGACCGGGTGCGGGTCTCCGGGTTCGTCGTGCGGGAGGCGTCGCGGCGGGCGTCCAGCTGGCGGGCCGAGGGCACGCTCGCGGACGAGCTCTCCGCCGCGAACGTCGTAGGGATCGAGGGGATCGACACGCGGCGACTGACGCTGCGTCTGCGCGAACACGGCGCGATGCGCGCGGCGATCTCGACCGTCGACGTCGATGCCGCGTCGTTGGTGAGCCGTGTCCAAGCTACGCCCGGCATGGAGGGCGCGGACCTCGCCCGGACCGTGTCCGCCGCCCATCCGTACGAAGCGAAGGAGCTCGTCGGGCCCGTGGATCCTTCGCACGGCGCCGTGCATCGCGTCGCTGCCTACGACTACGGCATGAAGTGGAACATCCTCCGGCGATTGGCGGCCGCTGGGTGCGAGACCACCGTGTTCCCGGCGGAGGCGCCTGCCGCCGAGATCGCCGCGGGTGGGTTCGACGGGGTCTTCCTGTCGAACGGACCGGGCGACCCGGCGGCGACCGCGTACGGCATCGCAGCCGTGCGCGGCCTCATCGGCAAGCTGCCGATCTTCGGGATCTGCTTGGGCCACCAACTGCTCGCGCTGGCGCTCGGCGGCCGGACCTTCAAGATGCGGTTCGGCCATCGAGGGGTGAACCAGCCGGTGAAGAACCTGCGCACCGGCATCGTAGAGATCACCAGTCACAACCACGGGTTCGCGGTCGACCCGCAGGGGTGGACGCGCACCGAAGGCCGGATCCCACTGGCCGCGACCGACTACGGCGACGCCGAGCTCACCCATCGGAACTTGAACGACGGCACTCTCGAGGGACTCCGTTGCGTCGACGTCCCGGCGTTCTCGGTGCAGTACCACCCCGAGGCGGCGCCAGGCCCGCACGATTCGCGTTACCTGTTCCAGGGCTTCCGCGATCTCATGGAGAGCGTCTGATGCCGTGGCGCGGCGACATCCGCAAGATCATGGTGATCGGCTCCGGTCCCATCGTGATCGGGCAGGGCTGCGAGTTCGACTACTC
>CAZDXK010000318.1:0-2746 GCA_964509215.1 uncultured Actinomycetes bacterium
GCGCGCGCCGGCTCCGTGCGCGATGCCGGCGACCGCGGCGAGGTCCACGATCTTCAGCATCGGGTTCGAGGGCGTCTCGACCCAGACGAGTTTCGTGTTCGGGCGGATCGCCGCGCGGAGCGCCTCGTCGTCGGCGAGGTCTACGGTGGACGACTCCAGGCCCCAACCCGAGAGCACGTTCGCCAGCAGCCGGTACGTCCCTCCGTAGACGTCGTCGGCCAGGACCACGTGGTCGCCGGGCCGCAGCGAGAGCAGGAGTGTGGTCTCGGCCGCCATGCCGCTCGCGAACGCGAACCCGTGCGCGCCTCCCTCGAGCGCGGCCAGCGCGATCTGGAACGCCTCGCGCGTCGGGTTCCCGCCCCGGCCGTAGTCCCAACGCTTCGGCTCGCCGACCGCGTCCTGCGCGTACGTCGACGTCTGATAGATCGGGACGTTCACCGATCCGTACAGGGCCTCGGGGTCCTGTCCGGCGTGGATCGCTCGCGTCTCGAAGCGCTGCGCGTCTACCGCATCTCCGGGGGCAGCTTCCATCCTCGCTCCTCGAGCTCCTCGATCGATCCCTGGCCCTCCCGCGCTCGCCGCCAGAGCATCGCCTTGCGCTTGGCGTCGTGGCCGGGCGCGAACTCACCGCGAACCAACGAGTCGCAGGCCGGGTCGCCGCACGCACAGTAGTTGAACAGCGGAGCGACGACGTTGGGGATCTGCGCCGCCCGGCGGAAGGGCCTGGCCGGCAACGTGTTCACGGGAAGCATGATGACCCCTTCCTGTGGGTCGCCGGGCGCGAAGCGTTTACCCTCGAGGGCGAGGAGCCCCGTCAGCGCCGCGAGCGCCGCGTCGATCCGGTCGATCGAGGTCAACTCGTCCGTGCGCACGCCCTGGGCGTGCAGCACGCGTTCGCGCCACACACGCTTCGAGACCCCCCTCGGTGGAAGGGTGCCCGTCAGCACGACCGTCGTCGCATGCGGGAACACCTCCATGGCGCGGCCCTTCGGGGAACCGGCTCCGTACGTCGGGAAGCCGTGCTCGTTGGCCACGCCGAAGACTTCGAACCCGACCTCCATCCACGCGAAGAACCGGTTGCCTCGCCCGTGGGTCTCGGACGGCGTGTTGAAGGACTGGATGTTGCACGCTGCCAGCTCTCGCTCGGTTCGTCGTGACCGCCCGCTGGCGGCCCATCGAGGCGGGGAGTCGATCGCCACGACATCCGGACGGAGCTCTTCGATCAACGAACCGACGTCGACGGGTCGCAGGTGTGAGCGCACCGCGAGCGGCACGCGTCGCTCGTCCATCAGGACGAGGTCGAGGCCCTTCCTGACGCCGACGTCGATCCCCAGCGATCGCATGGTGGGGTCAGGGTGTCCGCTGCCGGTGTGCCAAGAAGTCGAGCAGGTCGCTCCGCGTCAATACGCCCAGCACCTGTCCCGCCTTGGTCACGAGCACCGCCGGCCCATGTTCGAGCTCGCCGAACGCGGATTCGATCGGGTCGTCGAACTCGACCAAGGGGATCGGGGGCGCCATGACCTCGGCGACGTCGGCCTGCAGCGCGTCGGGGTCGCGGAAGATCCGGTCGAGCAGCTCGCGATCCCGGATGGAGCCCACGAACTGGGAGACGTCCGTGCTCTCCTCGCGCACCACCGGAGCCTGGGAGATGTCAGCCTCCTGGAGCCGCTCGACGGCTTGTCGCACCTTGTCGTGTGCGCCGACCGTGATCAGCGGTGGGAGCTCGCCATGTTTGGCCATCAGCACCTCCTCGACACGGATCACGTCGGGGCGATCGAGCATGCCGTGCTGCAGCATCCACGAGTCGGAGTAGACCTTCGACAGGTACTGCCGCCCGGTGTCGGGTAACAGCACGACGATCGTCTTCGTCTCGTCGAGCTCTCGGGCCACCTGCAGCGCGGCGAACACCGCGCTTCCCGCCGAGCCTCCGATCAGGATGCCCTCCTGACGCGTGACGGCGCGCGCCGTCCGGAACGAATCGCGATCCGACACCTTCACGTAGCGATCCACGACCGACGGGTCGAACGTGGCGGGCCAGAAGTCCTCTCCGATGCCCTCGACGAGATACGGGCGCGGCTCGTCGCCCGAGAACACGGATCCCTCGGGGTCGGCCCCGACGATCGTGACATCCGGGTTCTGCTCTTTGAGATAGCGCCCGACGCCGGTGATCGTGCCGCCCGTCCCGACGCCGGCGACGAAGACGTCGATCCCTCCGTCGGTCTGGCGCCAGATCTCGGGGCCGGTTGTCTCGTAGTGCGTCCTGGGGTTCTCGGGGTTGAAATACTGGTTCGGCTGATACGCGCCGGGGATCTCCTCCGCCAGTCGATCGGCCACGCGGTAGTAGGACTCTGGGGACTCCGGGGGGACCGCCGTTGGACAGATGACGACCTCGGCTCCGTAGGCCCGCAGGAGGGAGATCTTTTCCTGGCTCATCTTGTCGGGCATCACGAAGATGCACTTGTAACCGCGGATCGCCGCGGCGATCGCCAGTCCGTGTCCTGTATTTCCCGACGTGGGCTCGACGATCGTGCCTCCCGGCTTGAGCAGGCCGTCGCGCTCCGCCGCCTCGATCATGCGGATGCCGATCCGGTCCTTGACGCTCCCGCCCGGGTTCAGCATCTCGAGCTTGGCGATCAGGTCGCAGCCGAGCCCGGCACCGATCTTGTTCATGCGAAGCAGAGGCGTCCCGCCGATCACATCGAGCAGGGAGTCGTAGATCGTCATGGCGGCATCGTCGTCCTAAATC
>CAZDXK010000319.1:0-2740 GCA_964509215.1 uncultured Actinomycetes bacterium
GCGAGGGGTGTCCGATCGTCGAGGTGAACACCGGCGGTGGGCTCGGCGTGCCGCAACGCGCCGAGGACAGGCCGCTCGATCTGGACCGATGGGCGTCGATCCTAGCGGAGCACCTTGGGCCGCTCGGCGTCGCGGTCGGCACGGAGCCCGGTGACTTCCTGGTGAAGGAGTGCGCCATCAACCTCTCGGAGGTCGTGACCGTGGAGGAGCGGGATGGGGTGCTGTTCGTCGGTCTGGATGTCGGGTGGAACGCGATGGGCGAGCGCTTCATCTACGACGCGCTGCTCGACCTGGTGCTCTGTCGCGCGGCCGACGCCCCTCCCATCGGAGAGGTGACGGTCAGCGGTCACATCAACGAGGGCGACGACCTGTTCGCCGAAGACCTGCCCTTCCCCGCTGTCGTGGAGGGTGACATCGTCGCCGCGATCAACGTAGGCAGCTACAACGCCTCCATGACGTCGGAGCACTGCCTGCGACCTCCGGCCCGGACCGTGTTCTTCGCGGACAGGGGCTGACCGATATGCTCGGCGCGATGCCCCGATGAGCCAGGAACGCGTGCTGATCCGCGCCGGCGGGCTGATCGACGTCGACCGCGTTAAGATCCTCCACGACCGGGTGATCGTCGTCGAGGGCGACCGGATCGCCGAGGTGCTGACGGAGGCGCCGGCGGAGACCTCGTCCCGCACGATCGATCTCTCGGGTCACACCGTGCTCCCCGGCCTGATGGACATGCACGCGCACATGATCGGCGAGATGGAGACGGGGCTCGGCTACGCATCCCTGGTCATGCGGACCGCGGCACAGGAGGCGATGACCGGCGTCAGGAACGCTCGCGCGACGGTCGAGGCCGGGTTCACGACCGTCCGCGACGTGGGGACGTTCCGAGCGTTCGTCGACTGCGCGCTGCGCGACGCGATCGCGGCGGGCGACACCCCCGGTCCACGGATGATGTGTGCGGGCGCGTACGTGACGGTCTCGGGAGGCGGCGGCGACGTCACTGGCCTCGCGCCCGACGTCGACGCCGTCGTGCCGATCGACCTCCGCTTCGGCGTGTCGAACTCCGCGGACGAGGTCCGCCAACGTGCCCGGCGGATCCTGGGCGGCGGCGCCGACTTCATCAAGGTCATCGCGACCGGCGCGGTGCTCACGGAGGGCACGACCCCCGGTGCCCCCGAGTTCAGCGAGGACGAGATCCGCGCGGCGGTCGAGGAGGCCGCGCTGTACGGGACGCACGTGGCAGCTCACGCGCATGGCGCCGAAGGGATCAAGCGCGCCGTGCGCGCCGGCGTCCGCTCGATCGAGCACGGCTCGCTCATGGACGACGAGGCGATCGACCTGATGGCGTCGCACGGCACGTACCTGGTCGCCGACATCTACAACGGCGACTGGATCGCCGAGGAAGGCGCGCGAGGCGGATGGTCGGCCGACGTGATGCGGAAGAACGAGGAGACGACCGACGCGCAGCGAGAAGGGTTCGAGAAGGCGGTGAAGGCCGGCGTCGCGATCGCCTACGGGACCGACAGCGGCGTGTATCCACACGCCTGGGCCGGGAAGCAGTTCGCCTACATGGTGCGGTACGGGATGACGCCGATGGAGGCGATCCGCAGCGCCACCGTGGTGTCGGCCGAGCTGCTGGGCTGGCAAGATCTGGTGGGCTCGACCGCACCGGGCACGTTCGCTGACCTGGTCGCGGTGGCAGGCGATCCTCTCGAGGACATCTCGCTGCTGGAGGACGTCCGGTTCGTGATGAAGGGCGGCGCGGTCGTCAAGGGTTGACCGGAGAAAGGGTGACGGGGATGGGCAAGCTCACGGCCGAACAGATCGTCGAGCTCTCCAAGCGGTATACGCTCTACGACTGGCAGGCGCAGTCCAAGGCCTCGCCGATCGCGATCGATCGCGCGGAAGGCATCTACTTCTGGAGCGTGGACGGGAAGCGCTACATCGACTTCAACAGCCAGCTGATGGGCGTGAACATCGGTCACGGCGACCGGCGCGTGACCGACGCGATGCATCGGCAGGCCGAGCGTTTGGCCTATATCTCGCCGTTCATGGCGTACGAGGAGCGGGCACTGCTCGGGCAGAAGATGGCCGAGCTCCTGCCGGGGGACATCGAGAAGTCGTTCTACACGCTCGGCGGTGCCGAGGCGAACGAGAACGCGATCAAGATCGCCCGCATGTTCACCGGCCGGCACAAGATCATGGCCCGCTACCGCTCGTACCACGGGGCGACGACGGGCGCGATGACGCTCACCGGCGACCCGCGCCGTTGGGCGAACGAACCCGCCATGTCGGGCGTCGTGCACGTGCTCGACCCCTACCACGGTCCGCAACGCCCGGCGGACGACGCGGAGACGGCGCTTGCCTTGCTCGATGAGACGATCCAACTCGAAGGGCCCGGCACGATCGCCGCGTTCTTCCTGGAGACCGTCACCGGGACGAACGGGATCCTCATCCCGCCGGACGGCTACCTGCAGGGTGTGCGCGAGCTCTGCACGAAGCACGGGATCCTGATGGTGAGCGACGAGATCATGTGCGGGTTCGGCCGGACGGGCGAGTGGTTCGCGGTGAACCACTGGGACGTCGTCCCCGACATCATCACGTGCGCCAAGGGACTCACGTCGTCGTACGCGCCGCTGGGGGCGCTGGGCATGCGGCCGGAGATCGCCGCCCACTTCGAGGACCAGGTGTTCTGGGGCGGCCTGACCTACAACACGCACCCGGTGTCGGTGGCCGCCGCCCT
>CAZDXK010000320.1:0-2738 GCA_964509215.1 uncultured Actinomycetes bacterium
CGTCCCGGAGATGGGACCGTTCCCCTCCATGCCGACGATGCCGTCCACGATCGCGTAGTCGGGGCGGACGGCGGCGGCGACGTCCAGGATCGACTGCTCGAGACCCGCCCAGTGCAACGCGTTCTTCGGCCAGCCGTAGACCCGCCCCGGCACGCAGCCGAAGCAGTTCTTGAGCGACAGCGTCAAGCCGGCCCAGTGGTGGGTTTTCATCTTCGGCATCGAGATGACGACGTCGGCGTCGGCGATCGTCCGCGGGAGCCAGAGCTCGCCCAGCGCCGTGTAGCGACTGCGGAGCGGCACGCGCCTGATCGCGTCGGTGTTGAGGTCGACGAAGCGCGCGTCCACGGCCTCCAGCGCCTCGAGCAATCCCGAGCTGGTGACGACGAACTGCGTGTCGCGGCGGTGCCCGGGGCCCTCGCCGACGACGACCTCGGCCGCGCCCAGCCGGCGGAGAGCCACGACCGCGGCCGCCACCAGCCGTGGATCGGTGTTGATGGCCGTTCGCTCGTCGAACTCGACCAGGTTGGGCTTCAGCACGACGCGCGCCCCGCTGACGTCGGCACCGATCGCGCGGAGGCCGTCGCCGACCAACCCCTCCAGACCGACGTCGTAGCTCGTCGCGCGGAGCACCGCGACCCGCGCGGTCCCCGGAGGCGCGAACGCTGCGTCGTCCCACGGGTGGTCTTGGCGGTGTCGCAAGATCCGTTCGCCTACCAGGGAAACCGCGCCGAACGCGCCGGCGGCGATCGCCGTCCGCGCGAGGAACGTGCGGCGGTCCATGGTCGCCATCATCGCGTCACCGCCAGGCGCGTCAGAGCCGGGCCGGTCGCGATCGCGGACCACGCGAGCGTGACGACGTCGCCCAGGAACGTGCTTCGTTGGAACAGTTCGAACACCTCGCGCGCGCACGCATCCGCGTCCTCATCCCCATGGAGGCGGAGCGCGGCGGTCGCGAGCGACACCGACAACCCGCCGTCGCGCTCTTCGCGCCACAGCCGCCGCAGAACCGAGAGCCCGCGCGCCTCCAGCTCCGGGTCGACGCGCTGCAGGGCGACCATTGCGGCGGCCGTCGTCTGCGCGTACGGCCGGAGGTCGTCTCCGAACACCACCCGGTTGCCGTAGTTCCAACCCCCGCCCACCGTCTCGCGGTCGCGGAGCATGCCGACGCCGTCGTCGATCGCTGGGGCACCCGGACGGAACAACCGCAACGCGAGGACCGCGCGCGCGGTCGGGTCGACCCAGCCGAACGTCCCTTCGGTCCACGCCCAACCGCGCACCGAGGGGTCGTGCGGGACGTCGCTCGTCGAGCGCACCGATCGGGCCAGCGTCGCCTCCAGGTGGTCGAGCGCTCGCTCCCGTGCGTCTCCAGCATCGAACGCGATCGCCGCGAACGCCGTCGCCGAATCATTCACCACGATGGCCGCGTCGAACGGAACCGAGCCGTCGGAGACCTGCCGCTCGCCGAGCCACGTCCGGCCACCTGCGTCGTCGAGCGCGATCGCCGCCAGTGCGGTCGGCTCGGGCTCCGACGGCAGACCTGCGCGCGGCCCGAAGCCACCATCGGTGTTCTGGGCCTCGCGCAAGCGCGAAGCGATCGTCGACCAGGTCCTCCCCACGGGTACGGTATCGGCACGCGGGGAGGGCAACCTGTGGGCGTTCCGGAACGATCCCCCTGCCGGGTCAGGCTCGCAGATCGCGCTCCTGCGCCCACGCGTCGAGCAGTTCGAGGGCCTCGTCCTCCGGGATCGGTCCACGCTCCATGCGGAGCTCGAACAGGTACGCCAGCGCTTCGCCGACCAGCGGACCGGGCGGGATCCCGAGATGCTTCATCACCTGCGCGCCGTCGATCGGAGGTCGAAGGGCCATCAGGTTCTCCTCTTCGGCCAGTCGGGCGATCCGCTCCTCCAGCTCGTCCTGAAGCTGTTCGAGCTTCCGCGCCTTCGCGGCATCGCGGGTCGTGCAGTCGGCTCGCGTTAGCTGGTTGAGGCGATCCAGCAGCGGGCCCGCGTCGCGCACGTAGCGCCGCACGGCGCTGTCCGTCCACCCGTCGCCGTACCCGTGGAACCGCAGGTGCAGCTCGACGAGCTTGCGGACGTCGTCCGCGATCGAGTTGGGATAGTGCAGCGTCTTCAGCCGCGTCTCCGCCATGCGGGCGCCGACGATCTCGTGGAGGTGGAACTGCACACCGTCCGGCGTGATCGCGCGGGTCTTGGGCTTCCCGATGTCGTGCAACAGCCCGGCGAGACGGAGCACCAGGTCTGGCTCGCACCGTTCCACGACGGCGAACGTATGGCGCAACACGTCCTTATGCCGATGCACCGGGTCCTGTTCGAGCTGCAGCGCCGTCAGTTCCGGCAGGAACTCGTCGGACAGCCCCGTGTCGACGATCAGCGCCAGTCCCACCGACGGCTTGGCGCCGAGGAGCAGCTTGTCCAGCTCCGCGCGGATCCGCTCGACCGACACGATCGCGAGCCGCTCGCGCATCTCGGCGATCGCCCCCACGACGCGCTCCGAAGGTTCCACGTCCAGCTGTGACACGAACCTCGCGGCGCGCAACATCCGCAACGGGTCGTCGGAGAACGCGACCTCGGGTTCGAGCGGGGTATCCAACGTCTTCGCGGCCAGGTGCTTCACCCCGCCGAACGGGTCGACGAACTCACCGTCCGGCAACCGCAGGGCCATGGCGTTGATGGTGAAGTCGCGCCGGGAAAGATCGGTCTCGATGTCCTTCGCGAACG
>CAZDXK010000321.1:0-2715 GCA_964509215.1 uncultured Actinomycetes bacterium
CTCGGGCTCCGATTCGTACTTCCAGTCGTAGAACCGGCTCCCGATCGGGAACGGCAGTGCGGCCGGCATGTGGATGAAGACGTCCCAGATGTAGTCGGGCCGGCCCGCCTCCAGCACCAGCACGCGGTTCGCGGGGTCCGCGGACAGGCGGTTCGCCAGGGCGCTGCCCGCCGAGCCGCCGCCGACGATCACGTAGTCGTAGAACGCGGTTGCCATGTCCGGTGATTCTGCACGACCCGGAGGCACCCGTGCGCGCGACCCGTTGCTCATGTCGCAACCGCTACCTTGCGCGCGCGACACCGTTCGTCCCAGTATGGCGGCCTACACCCAAGGGGGGCCGGTGGACGACGCAACCGTTTCTTGCCGCAACGTCTGGAAGGTGTACGGACCCAAGGCCGAGCGCATCGTGGGCTCCCCCGATGCGCTGCTCTCCCGCCAAGAGCTCCTGGAGAAAACCGGATGCGTCGCCGCGGTGCGGGACATCTCCTTCGACGTCGCGCGGGGTGAGGTCTTCGTGGTCATGGGGCTCTCGGGCTCGGGCAAGTCGACCCTGGTCCGTATGATCAACCGGATCCACGAGCCCACCGCCGGCCAGGTACTGATCGACGGCGAGGACCTGCTGAAGGCGAGCGATGATCGCCTGCGCGAAGTCCGCCGGCAGAAGATCAGCATGGTCTTCCAGCACTTCGGCCTCCTGCCGCACCGCCGGATCGTCGACAACGTCGCGTTCGGCCTGGAGATCCAGGGCAAGGAGAAAGCCGAGCGAACGGCCGCCGCCGACGCCGTCATCGAGAAGGTCGGCCTGGGTGGATGGGGTCAGGCGTTCCCGGAAGAGCTCTCCGGCGGCATGCAGCAGCGCGTCGGGCTGGCGCGGGCTCTCGCGAACGATCCGGAGATCCTGCTCTTCGATGAGCCGTTCAGCGCGCTCGACCCGTTGATCCGCCGCGATATGCAGGACGAGGTGATCAAGCTCCAGCGCGATCTGAAGAAGACGATGATCTTCATCACCCACGACCTGGCCGAGGCTCTGAAGCTGGGCGACCGGATCGCGATCATGAAAGACGGGCACTTCGTCCAGGTGGGCACGCCCGAAGAGGTCGTTGCACATCCGGCCGACGACTACGTGGCCGATTTCACGAAGGACGTCCCGAGGACGCATGTGCTGACGGCCCGTGCGATCATGCGCCCGGCCAACAGCCACAGCCCGACGGACGGGCCGACGGTCGCGCCGGCTACGATCGTGCAGGACCTGATCCCGATGGTGGCCGACGCCGACCTCACGATCCGAGTCGTCGAGGGCGATGTCGTTATAGGGATCATCGATCGCGGATCGGTGATGGCCGCGCTCGTCGAGGAGCGGTAGTCCGTGGCGGTCGCGCCTCCCCGTCCGCGTTCGCCGATGCTCGGCGACGCTCCCGCGCCGACGTTGACCCTCCAACCCCCCAATCCCCGGCCGAGGCGTATCGCGTGGGCCGTGGCGGCGATCGCCGTCTTGTGGATCGGGCTGGATCGGCTGGATCCGGGCTTCCCGGAGCGGTTGGTGGTCGACGTCACCAGCTGGTTCGATGCCTTCCGGGACTGGGCGATCCAGAACCGCACGACGAGCTGGCTGTTCGTCTACCTGATCACGCCGATCGAGGAGACGATCACGGTCGTCTACGACCAGACGCTCTCGATACTCCAACGGATGACGTGGCTCGGTCTGCTCGTCGGCGCCGCATCGATCGCGGGACTCGTCGCGGGTTGGCGCATGGCTCTGCTCACGGCGGCCGGCGTCTTCACCTTCGGCCTCCTGGGCGTGTGGGAGGAGAGCCTCGAGACGCTCGCGCTGATGCTGATCTCGGTGGTCACGGCGCTCGCGATCGGCATCCCGATCGGGATCTGGGCAGGCCGCCGTCCGAACGTCGAACGCGTGCTCCGGCCGATCCTCGATGCGATGCAGACGATCCCTGCCTACGCCTACCTCCTGCCGTTCGTGCTGCTCTTCGGGATCGGTGAGCCGCCGGCCCTGTTCGCGACCCTGGCGTTCGCGCTGCCGCCGGCGATCCGGTTGACGGCACTCGGGATCCGGACGGTGCCCGAGACCTCGCTCGAGGTCGCCGATTCGTTCGGCTCCACGATCCGCCAGAAGCTGCGACTGGTGCAGGTGCCCCTGGCGAAGCCGACGATCATGCTCGGGGTGAACCAGACGATCATGATGGCGTTAGGCATCGTCGTGATCGCCGCGTTCGTCGGTGCCGGGGGACTAGGGCAGAAGGTCCTGGACGGCCTCCAGCAGCTGAACGTCGGCGAGGCGCTGAACGGTGGGATCGCGATCGTGGTGATGGCGATCGTGCTGGATCGGGTCACGATGGCTTGGAGTCAGCGGGAGCGTCGCAAGACGAAGCCGCTCCGGCTGTTCGGACAGATCATCCGCCGCCGCATGATGATCGCCGCGGCGATCCTTATGACGATCACCGCGGTGCTTATCGGCCGCGAGGTCCTACGCCAGCAGGACTTCCCGCCCGCGTGGGAGACCTCGGTCGGAAGGCCCGCGAACGCGATCGTCGACTGGTCCCAGGAGAACCTTGGCGACACCACCAGCGCGATCAGCGACTTCGTTCTGATCAATATGTTGGACCCGATCCAGAACCTGTTCACTGGCGTCCCCTGGTGGATGATCGCGGGCGCCTCCGCCCTGATCGCCTGGCGGATCTCGGGGACGCGTCTGGCGAT
>CAZDXK010000322.1:0-2712 GCA_964509215.1 uncultured Actinomycetes bacterium
TCGGTCACGCTCGCGATGACGCCGATCCGTCCCGGCGCGCCGTCGGCGAACGCATACGACGTCGCCGGCTCGTTCGCGTGCCCGACGGGCGACAGCGGGAACGTCGTCGCGATGGTCTCGAGTATCCGTGCGGACGAGACGACCTTCGCGCGCTCCCATGCATGATCGGCGTCGAGCGGCATGTACTCGATGAACCGCACCTCGTATCCGGTCTCACGCGACCAGCGCGCGAACTCGACCACCTCGTCGTCGTTCGTTCCGCCGATGACAACCGTGTTGATCTTGATCGGGGTGAGGCCGGCCTCTTCCGCCGCCTTCAGCCCGGCGAAGACCTTGTCCAGCGCGTCGCGCCGCGTCATCTCGGCGAAGCGGTGGCGCATCAACGAGTCGCACGAGACCGTCGCGCGATCCACGCCCGCCTCAGCGAGCGGACCCGCGAGCCTGTCGAGGAGCACACCGTTCGTGGTGATGGAGATGTCGAGCTCGGGGCCGACCCCTCGGAACATCCGGACGAGCGTCGGGAGATCCGCGCGCACCGTCGGCTCGCCGCCGGTCACCTTGATCGACCGGACGCCGAGGCCCACGAAGATGCCCAGGAGGCGTGTCGACTCCTCGAACGTGAGGATCTCGCTCTTCGGCAGCCACGCGAGCCCTTCCGCCGGCATGCAGTACGTACAGCGGAAGTTGCATCGGTCCGTCACCGAGACTCGAAGATCGTCCGCGATCCGGCCGAATGAGTCGACGAGCGGACCTTCGGCGGGAGGCGGGGTCGTGGGCGGCTGCCAGGCGGTCATATGAGCAGCGTACCCGTGATCGTGGGTTCGGCGCTACGGTTGCCCGGGCCCGGGGGGAAACAGGCCCTCGGCCAGGGCGATGGCATCGTCGAGGGCAACGTTGCGAGAGGACCCCTCTGCCGTCTGCCGCGCCACCCGCATCCCCAGGAGGAACGAGGCGAGTGGCGTGTCCTTACGCTCGACCCGATGCGCCACGTCGCGAGCGATCCGCAGGAGCCGATCGGTCTCCGCTTCGGAGAGCGGCTCCAACGCCAGCGCCGCCGCCAGGTCGTCGATCCAGGTGTCCACCGGAACTCCTTTACTCGTCGTCGACCCGCAACGTACCGCGACCGAAGGGGAGGATCGTTCGTTCGGGTCCCTCGACCCAGAGCGATCACGGCCGCAGCAGGGTCAACAGCATCACGGTGGGCTCCTCCGAGACGAGGGAGTGAGAGGTTCCGGGCGTCATGTAGATCCATGACCCGGGTCCCGCCTCCAACTCCTCGTCGTCGACCGTGAAGCGCAACCGCCCGGTCAACACCTGAACGAGCGCGGTTCTCGATGCCGTGTGCTCCGTGAGACCCTCGCCGGCGTCGAAGCTGAACACCGTCACGTCGAGACCGTCCCCCCGATGCACGACCTTCGACACGACGGCACCAGGTTGGATCGTGACGGTCCGCGCGGCATCGATGATCGCTACATGCGCCATGCGTTCCTCCTCCCGACTAGTCCCAAAGGGTCGGCTTCCACACCATCAGCACGAGGATGGTGAGGGTCGTCGCCGTCACGACCACGCCCCATCTCCGCGCGGTCGATGCGGCCTTCGCGTACTCCGACTCGCCTCCCTCGCCGGCCGCGATGCGCTCGGCCAGCGCCCGCTGTCGCCGGAAGGAGGGTGCATAGACCGCGATCGCGAGCACGGTCAACGCGACGTAGAGGACGAGCGAGACCTCGAGCCAGGCCGCGCGGAGCAGATCCCAGTCGAGCGTCGCCACGAGCAACAGGCCCGTCACGAGCTGAGCGACGTAGGCCGGAGTGGTGATCCGCCGATCGATCCACGAGACCGTCCGCAGCGCGAACGCACGCTCGGTTGGTCCGTGGGCGTCACCACGGCCTATCCAGAGCCCGTACGACAGCGAGAACCCGAGCGCCACGACGGCGCCCAGCACATGGAGGACGAGGAGCAGCGACCGGAGGCTCAAGGGAGCGCCAGACTACCGTCACGGGCAGGTCCCACGGGGCGGACGGGCGACGGAGGTGGGAGGATTGGCGCCATGGTCGAAGGCTCCCGTCGCGCCGCCGTGATCACGGTATCGGACGGTGTCGCGCACGGTACGCGGGAGGACGCGTCGGGCGAGGCCGCCGAGGCGATCCTCCGCGAGGCCGGGTTCGACGTCGACGAGCGGATCGTCGTGCCCGACGAGCGGCCGGAGATCGAGCGCGTGTTGCGCGAGCAGGCGACGAGCCACGGGCTGGTGGTGACGACCGGAGGCACCGGGTTCGGACCGCGCGACGTCACGCCCGAGGCGACGAAGTCCGTGCTCGAGCGCGAGGCTCCCGGGCTGGCCGAGCTGATGCGTGTTGCCGGCCTGGCGCACACCCCGATGGCGGCGCTCTCCCGTGCGGTCGTCGGGAGCGTCGGCACCGCGCTCATCGTCAACCTCCCCGGGAGCCCGGCGGGTGTCCGGGAGAGCCTCGAGGCCGTCATGCCCGTCGTGCCGCATGCCGTGGACCTGCTCGCCGGATCGATGGGAGCGCACCCCACCGGTCACAGCGCGGGCGATCGGATACCGTCGAGCGCTCCGGACACTCCGGGCACGGTGACCATCACCGCCGTGAAGCAGATCGGCGCTCCCCCGTGCCCGGTCGGGGCGCGGATCGTGGTCGGACCGGGCGGCCCGCTCGAGGGCACGCTCGGATGCGCGGAGTTCGATGCGGC
>CAZDXK010000323.1:0-2710 GCA_964509215.1 uncultured Actinomycetes bacterium
GACGCGGCCGCGCTCGCCGCCGCGCAAGAGCTCGCGCTGCCCTCCGGGGCGGACCCGGCCGTCGTCGCCGCGGACTACGCCGAGCGCAACGACGCGATCCTGAGCGATTGCGTCTGTGCCGCGGGAACGTTCGACGCGACGGTGACCGTGTCGATCGTCGTCGAAGGGTTCCTGCTGGTCACGGGCGCGAGGACGGTCACCGCTCGTGCCCGGGCGGTCGTGGACATGCCGAGCGAACCACCCGCGACATAGCTCATCGGGACCATGGTTCGTCGGTTCCGACTGAAGGTTCGGCCCGGAGCAGCCGAGAACCTCTATGGGATGAGAGGGAGCAGAGCACGTATCGGGCTGGTGAGCGTCGCGCTGCTCGGCGCGCTCCTCCCGCTCGCGACCGCCGGTTTGCCCGCGCTCGCGAACGGCGCCGCTTCGACGAAAACCTCGAGCGCCAAGACGCACCCCAACGTCCTGTTGATCGTGAGCGACGACCAGGCGTGGTCCACGTTCTCCCGCGACCTGATGCCGAGCGTCTACGACCAGTTGGTGGACCAGGGGGTCCTGTTCAAGCGGGCGTACGTGAACACGTCGCTGTGTTGCCCCTCTCGCGCGCAGATCGTCTCGGGCCTGTACGAGCACAACACGGGCGTCGACCAGAACGAGGTCATGATGACCCGCCCGACCATGCCGATGGCGCTTCACGATGCCGGGTACCGAACCATGCTCGCCGGCAAATACATGAACAGCTGGCCGTGCGACCCGCGTGCCGAGTTCGACCGGTGGGCGTGCGTGGCCACGCCCGAGATCTCCTCGTTGTCCCTGATCGACCCCATCGTGAACGTCGATGGCGTGTGGCAGCGGAAGACCGGCTACGAGCCGGACGTACTCGGCGAGATGGCCTCGGACTTCATCGAGCAGACGCCGGCGGACCAACCGTTCTTCGTGATGTACGCGCCGACCACGCCGCACCTTCCGGCCGACGACCCCCGGTACGCGGACATGCCCGTCTCACCGCCGCGAGGGCCGGCGTTCGACGCGAACACCATGACGGCCGCGACGCCGCAGTTCGCGCGTCGGCCCCCCCTAACGCGCGAAGAGATCGCGACCTCGGACGAGCACTACACGTCCATGGCGCACGCGACGCGGTCGTTCGACGACGCCGTCGACGCGCTGCTCGGGTCGCTCGGCGACCGAGCCCAGGACACGCTCGTGATCTACCTGTCCGACAACGGGTTCCTCTACGGCGAGCACCGCCGCACCGGCAAGAACGACCCGTGGGAGGAGTCCGTCAACGTCCCCATGGTCGTCAGATTCCCGGCGGCGCTGCCGGCGAACCGCGCGTTCGTGAGCGACGCGCTCGTCCAGAACGTGGACCTGGCCGCGACGATCGCCGACGCGGTCGGTCTGCAGTGGGGGGGAGACGGCCAGTCGTTCCTCCCGGTCATCGAGCGGAAGAAGCGAACCGTTCGAACCGCCGCGCTGATCGAGCGTTGCCGAGGCGTGTCCCGCGGGATCCCGGATTGCTCGGGTTACTCCACCAACGGAGCGCGGATCATCACGCCCGGATTCCAGGGCGTCGTCACGGAGCGCTACAAGTACGTCGAGTTCGACGACGGTTCACGCCAACTCATCGATCTGGAGAAGGACCCCTACGAGTCCCACGATCTCTCGAGGAACCCGGGAAGCGCCGGTCTCCTCCGCACGATGGTGTCCAAGCTCCACGCGCTGCTGCAGCCACGACTGCAGACGACGATCGCGGCCGGTCCCGGTCGTCCGTTCTCATCCCGCGTGGCCGAGTTCTCGTTCTTCTCCCCGTCGCGATTCGCGACCTACCGGTGCCGCTTGATCCCTGCCGGCAAGACCGCCCCGTGGCGCTCGTGCCCGGGTGGGTTCGCGGCGTTCAGCGACCTCGCGGACGGCGGCTATCGGTTCGAGGTGGCGGGCATCGCGGAGAGCGGCCGTGTCGATCCCACGCCGGCATCTCGACGGTTCACGGTGTCGTCGTCCGGCCCCGACGTCTCGCTCGGCACGCACCCGGGGGCATCGATCGCCGCGACCGGCGCGTCGTTCACCTACGCCAGCACGTCACCGGGCGTGCAGTTCCAATGCCGCCTGGTCCCGCTGGGCACGGAAGTCGCGTGGGCTCCGTGCGACCCGGCCGGCGCCTCGTTCTCCGGCCTCGCCGACGGCGGTTACCGATTCGATGTCCGTGCGCGCGCCGCGACCGACGAGGTCAGCGACCCCGCAGCCGGGTGGTTCTTCCGGGTGGACACCACCGGCCCCACCGTGGCGTTCTCCAGCGCGCCGGCGGTCAACACTCGCCGCGACTCCGCGGCCTTCCGGTTCGAAGCGGAGGAGTCGATCACCGGTTCGATGACGTGCACCGTCGACGGGAAGGCGGTCGGCTGCTCGAAGGGTCGCGTCTCCCTGCCGCACGTCACGGTGGGCGAGCACACGCTGATCGTCAAGGCCACGGATGTGGCCGGGAACGTCGGGACGACCGAGTATCCGTGGATGGTCGACCGCACCGCCCCCAGCGTGGGGATCCTGGACGCGCCGAGGAAGTTGTCGTCGGAGCCCGTCTCAGCGTTCAACCTGTGGTCCAGCGAGGGCCCCGGATTCTTCGGATGCAGCCTCGACGGCGGCGTCGCGATGCCATGTTTCGGCGCTCCGAACTTCTACGGTCTGAAGGAGGGCCGCCACACGCTGAGCGTCT
>CAZDXK010000324.1:0-2700 GCA_964509215.1 uncultured Actinomycetes bacterium
TGCCCAGCTCCCGTAGGCCGGCCAGATACGTGTCGACGAACGCCGCGACCAGGGCACCCACGACCGGGCCGACGACGTAGATCGGGAAGTCCTTCCAGAGGTTCGGCCCCCCGAAGGTGCTGTCGCCGACGTAGGGGCCGTAGGTGCGGGCCGGGTTGAGCGAGGCGCCGGTGGCCGGGCCAAGGGCCATGATGACGCCCCCGACGGCCATCCCGATGATCCATCCCGCCCAGCCGGCAGGCGCGCGGGCGTCCACGGCGAGCGCCATGATCGTGATCATCAGCACGAAGGCCCCGACCGCCTCGGCACCCATCGCCTGCGCCGACGAGAGATGGAGGCGACCACCGTCCCCGGCCCGATCGCCACGAGCATCGCGGTTCCCAGGAACTCCGCAATCAGCTTTCGAGTGGGCGCGCGACCCATGGTCGGCTTCGCCTTCCTTCCTCGGCCAGTGTACCTCGGCCGGTACGAGCAACCGCCCATAGATCGCCCCCGGATATGCGTCGGACGGCTCGTCGTCCTCCATGGCGCGGAGGAACCGCTCATGGATGTGCGTCTCACTGGCGGCGTGCTCGAGGCTTTCCTTGCGGGCCTCGCGGGCCTTGCGGAGGGTGTTCCCGACGCCGACAGGCGCCGGAGCGCGCGGACCCTCGTCCGTCGCCGGATCCTGCAGCGCTCCGCAGAACTCACAACGCACCCCATCGACCGACTCCTCGAGGTGCTCACCGTCGAGGAGGGCACCGCAAATCATGCAGGAACGAACGAGAGGTGTCGCACGTTCCGAGACACGAGGTCCCGTTTTCATCGTCCCTCCGGCGCGATCGGGAAGGTTCGCCGAGGTCCAGGCGCTCACGGGCGGATTGAGGTGGCCAACCTCGAGGCCGTCCGTGGAGCCATCTTCATTCAAGGCCTAAGCGTGCAGACGCGCAAGTCAGCCGGTCGGAAGGGGTTCTCAGCGTTCGGAAGGGGCCCAGGGCTGCGTCGGCCCCGTCCGTCTGCGGGATGCTCCGTCGGGGATCTGAGACGAGGTCGTGATGGCGCCTCCTCGGCCATCAGCTCCGTCCAAGCGCTGCACGAGAAGCAGCGCGACCTCGAGGAGTGGCAGCGGCACTCCTATCGCTGGCGGGAAGGGTGTCAGCAGTCCGGGAGATCGCGGGAGGGACGAAGAGGTTCTGGCCGACCGTCGGCTGTCGCGCCTCGTCCGGTAGCGTTTCGCCCACCACGACGCTGCGGTATCGTTCGCGGCAGGATCGGTCGAGGCCGAAGAGGAGGATCGTGTTCGCGCTCAACACCCACGTTCAGCCCGAGATCATCCAGGGCGGGATGGGGGTCGCCGTCTCGAGCTGGCGACTCGCGCGCGCGGTCTCGCGCTCGGGTCAGCTCGGCGTAGTCTCGGGCACGGCGCTCGATCTGGTGCTCGCCCGGCGGCTGCAGCTGGGCGACCCCGACGGCGCCCTGCGGCGAGCGATCGCCCGCTTCCCGGATGTGGAGGTGGCCGAGCGCATCCTCCGCCAGTACTTCCTGTCCGACGGCCTGCCTCAGGGCCGGGCGTTCAAGAGCACGCCGATGTACACGGCCGAGCCTCATCGCAGCAACCACGAGCTCGCCGCCCTGGGCGGTTTCGTCGAGGTATCCCTCGCCAAGGAGGGACATCCCGGGCTCGTCGGCATCAATTTCTTGGAGAAGATCCAGCTGCCCACGCCGGCCACGCTCTACGGCGCGATGCTCGCCGGCGTGGACTACGTGCTCGTCGGCGCGGGGATCCCGCGGGACATCCCGGACCTGATCGACGGCCTGACGCTGCACGAGCCGGTGACGCTGCCCCTGCACGTTACCGACGCTGCCCCGGGCGAGTCCTACGCGCTGCGGTTCGACCCCCGCACCGTCGTGGCGTCGCCGGAGGGCCCGCTGGCCCGGCCCCGGTTCCTCGCGATCATCGCCTCGGCGACCCTCGCGATCAGCCTGGCGCGCAAGACCCCCGGGGTCGACGGCTTCGTGATCGAAGGACCGACGGCGGGTGGTCACAACGCTCCCCCCAGGGGCCCGCTCACGCTCGAGGCCGGCCAGCCCGTGTATGGGCCGCGCGACGAGGTCGACCTCGCGAAGGTCCGTGAGCTGGGGCTGCCCTTCTGGCTCGCCGGCGGCCAGGCGACGCCCGAGCGACTCCGCACCGCCCGGGCGGAGGGCGCCGCAGGCATCCAGGTCGGCACGGCCTTCGCGTTCTGCGAGGAGTCGGGGATGGATCCCGCCCTGCGGGAACGGGTGATCGAGGAAGCCCGGACGGGCCAGGTGGCCGTGTTCACCGATCCGCTCGCCTCGCCGACCGGCTTCCCTTTCAAGGTGGTGCAGCTCGAAGGGACCCTGTCCGAGGATGACGTGTACGAACGACGCGAGCGCCGGTGCGACCTCATGTATCTCCGCGAGATCTACCGCCGCCACGACGGCTCCCTAGGGTACCGATGCTCCGGTGAGCCCACCGACGACTTCGAGCGCAAGGGCGGGACCCCCGGCGGTACGACGGGCCGCAAGTGCATCTGCAATGGCCTCACGGCCACCGTGGGTCTGGGTCAGCGCCGTCACGGCGAGCCCGAGCCCCCGATCGTTACCGCCGGCGACGACCTGGGGGACCTGGCCCGCCTGATCCCCGACGGCGCGAGCGCGTACGCGGCCGCCGACGTCGTCGACTACCTGCTCGACCGC
>CAZDXK010000325.1:0-2694 GCA_964509215.1 uncultured Actinomycetes bacterium
TGAAGAAGTACCACCCGCACGGCGACCAGTCCGTGTACGACGCCCTGGTCCGGATGGCACAAGACTGGTCGCTCCGATACCCGCTGGTCGACGGGCACGGCAACTTCGGGTCGGTCGACGGCGATCCGGCCGCCGCATACAGGTACTGCGTGACGGGCGAAACGCTTCTTCGGCTGGCGGACGGATCGACCGTGCAGATAGCAGACCTCGCTCCCGGAGCCGCTCCGCACTCGGACACCCCGATCGACGTGAAGCTCGTCAACCGGTCCGGCCAGCCGGTCGCGGGATCGATGTTGTTCCATTCAGGGACGCAACCCACGCGGCGGATCGCGACGCGCGAGGGCTACGAGATCACGGGGACCCTGAATCACCCGGTCCTGTGCCTCGTGTCCGTCGCCGGCGTCCCCATGCTCCTGTGGAAGCTCCTGAGCGAGGTCCGTCCGGGCGATCGCACCGTCATGCTGCGGCGACCCGCCGATCACACGGGACTGCTCTCAGACGACGAGGAGCATCTGGCGGTGCTCGCCGGCGCGTTCGTCGCCGAGGGTTGGATCTCCGAGACGCGCGCGGGCTTCAACAACATCGATCCGGAGTATTTCGCGCACGTGATCCTCGCCTACGACAAGGTGGTCGGCGGGCCGCGTTACCGGTACGAGCGGACCATCCGCTCGGGGAGCCGGTTGATCGAGCTGGACGTGCAGCAACTCGATCATCTCCGCCGGAGCCCCCTCGCGGAGATGATGGGCGCGCGCAGCGCTGCGAAGGCCGTTCCGAGCTTCGTGTGGGACCGCTCCGCCTCCTTCAAGGCGCTCTTCCTGCGGTCGCTCTACGAAGGTGACGGCTCGACGGTGCTGGGAGCGAGGTCGTCGATCCAGATCAGCTACTCGACGCGCAGCGAAGAGCTGGGACGGGGTGTGCAAGCCCTGCTCCTCGAGCTTGGTGTGGTGTCCCGCAGGACCCGTTATCCGACCGGCGAATGGAAGGTGATCATCTGCAACCGGCGCGACGCACGGATCTTCGCCGAACACATCGGATTCCTGGGCCGCAAGCAGCAGCTCCTCGAGGTTCAGCTGGCCCAGGTTCCGTCGCAGAGCTCGGCGATGAGCTCCGACCACATCCCGTTCATCGCGGAGTACATCCGCGCTGAGGGCGCGACCCGGTGGACCGAACGGGACTGGTTGCGGCGCCACAACGTCGATCGGATCGAGCGCTGGGAACGGGACGGCGATGAGATCCTCGACCGGATCGCCAACGACGAGGTCGTGAGCGTCATCGCTCCGCTCATCCATGGCGACTACCTCTACGCGGAGGTCGCGTCCGTGGAAGATGCCGGCGACCAACCCGTGTACTCGGTTCGTGTGGAATCGGATGACCACGCGTTCGTGACGAATGGGTTCGTCGGCCACAACACGGAAGCGCGTCTCGCGCCTATGGCGATGGAGATGCTGCGCGACATCGAGGCCGAGACGGTCGACTTCGTCCCGAACTTCGACGGGTACGAGCAGCAGCCGGTCGTCCTGCCCAGCCGGTTCCCGAACCTGTTGGTGAACGGCTCGGGCGGGATCGCCGTCGGCATGGCCACGAACATCCCTCCGCACAATCTCGGCGAGACGATCGACGCGGTCGTGCATTTCTTGGACAACCCCGACGCAACCCCCGGCGAGTTGATGAAGTTCATCAAGGGACCCGATTTCCCGACCGGCGCGACGATCATGGGACGCCAAGGCATCAGGGACATCTACGAGACCGGTCGCGGCTCGATCAAGGTTCGGGCGGTGACACAGGTGGAGGAGGGCGCGAACGGCCGCTCGAAGATCGTCGTGACCGAGTTGCCGTACCAGGTGAACAAGGCGCGCCTGGCGGAGAAGATCGCCGATCTCGTCAAGCTCGGCCGGCTCAAAGACATCGCCGATCTCAAGGACGAGTCCAACCGCGAGGGCATGCGGTTGGTCATCGAGTGCAAGCGAGCGGCGAACCCGCAGGTCCTCCTGAACCAGCTCTACAAGACCACGCAGCTGCAGGAGTCGTTCGGAGCCATCATGCTCGCGCTCGTCGACGGCGTGCCGCGGACGCTGAACCTGGCCGAGATGGTCGGCTACTACGTCGATCACCAGGTGGACGTCGTCACGCGGCGCACGCAGTACCTGCTGCGCAAGGCCGAGGATCGCGATCATATCGTCCTGGGGCTGCTGATCGCGCTCGATCACCTCGACGAGGTCATCGCCATCATCCGGGCATCGCAGGACGCCGAAGCGGCGCGGAAGCGACTGATGACGAAGTTCAAGCTGTCCGAGATCCAGGCGAACCACATCCTGGACATGCCGCTCCGGCGCCTCACCAAGCTCGCGCGAACCGAGCTCCAGGACGAGCACAAGAAGCTGCTGGAGGACATGAAGTACTTCAACGGCTTGCTGAAGGATCCGAAGCTCCTCCGCGGTGTGATCAAGGAGGAAACCCTCGAGATCCGCAAGAAGCACGCCGACGCGCGGCGCACGAAGATCATGGCCGACGAGGGCGACCTCGACGTCGAGGACCTGATCGCCGAAGAGGACGTGATCATCACGGTCAGCCGCGCCGGTTACGTGAAGCGGCTGCCGGTCGACGCGTTCAAGCGGCAACTCCGCGGCGGCAAGGGGGTACGCGGCCAGAACCTCAAGGAAGAGGACGTCGTGAAGCACGTGTTCACGACGACCA
>CAZDXK010000326.1:0-2694 GCA_964509215.1 uncultured Actinomycetes bacterium
TCGACATGCTCCAAGCGATGAATACGGGACACGAGGGATCGCTCTCGACCGCGCATGCGAACTCCGCCCGCCATCTGCTGTGGCGGCTGGAGACGATGGCGATGATGTCCGACGTCGACCTGCCCGCCTCGCACATCCGCACGCAGGTCTGCGCCGCTGTCGACGTGGTCGTGCACCTCGCGCGTCTCCGCGGAGGACGTCGCGTCGTGTGGGAGATCGCCGCCGTGGAGGGGACACATCGGGGTGAGCCTGTCGTGACGCCGCTGTTCCGCTTCCGTCCTCGGGACGGTGCGGCTGGCGGCTTCGAGGGGACGGGCGCGGTCCCCGAAGTCGTCGTGACGCTCGCGAACCGTGGCGAGCCCGTCGGACCGGATCTGTTCGATGCGGGAGCGGATCGATGATCACCGCTCCGGCGCTGCTCGTCGTGGCGGGGATCCTAGCCGGTGTGGCTGTTCGCTACGTCGAGCGAGCCGACGTCGGTCGCCGCATCGCGCCGAGCGGTCCGGCGACGTCGCGCCTGCTGCTGCCGGAGATGCCTGGATCCGAGTGGCGTTGGTGGCCGGTCGTGGGCGCAGTCGCCGGCTGGTTGCTCGGTGGCGCAGTCACGGCGGGGTTCGGCGTCCTGGTCGTGGTGGTCGGGGCGGCGGTCTGGCGGCGACGTCGCAACTCGAGACTCGCAGCTGCGCTCGACGAGCAGCTGGCCGACGCTGTTCGATCGTTCGCTGCCGGCATGCGCGCAGGGCTCTCGGTTCCACAAGCGATCGCCTTCGCGGCCGGAGAGGGCGAGCCGCCGCTCGCGACGGCGCTAGCGCGGATCGTCGATACCGTGGGTCTGGGCGGCGAGCTGGACGACGCCCTCGAGCGGTGGGCGACGGAGATCGGGACCGACGACGCCCGGCTCGTCGTTGGCGTGTTGGCGCTTCACCGGCGAAGCGGCGGCGACCTGCCGCACGTTTTGGACCAGGTCGCGGCGACGCTCCGCGAACGGAGCTCCGCGGCCCGCGAGGTCCGAGCGCTCACGGCGCAGGCGCGACTCTCCGGCGCGATCCTCGGGCTGCTACCGATCGGGTTCTTCGCCTTCCTTTGGATGACGTCGCGAGGAGATATCGAGGGAGCCTTCGACTCGCCGATCGGCGTGGGTGCGGTCGCGGCAGGCCTCGTGCTCGAAGGTGTCGCGTTCCTGTGGATCCGCTCGCTCTTGGATGTGACTTGAGCACCGTGCATCGGTTCGGACCGGTGTTGTCGGCCGCCGCGGTCGTCGCCGCGATGTCGGGCGCGGCCGTCGCGGCACATGGCCGCGTGCTGGATGGACTCATCGTGCCTACGCAGAGATCTCGCCAGACCGGTCGGACACGTATCTCGCCGGGGGCGATCCGTCGCGGGTGCGGGGCCGTCGGCCTGATGATGGGCCTCGCGCTCCCGTGGCCGGGGTTCTTCCTTGCGCCCCTGCTCTGCCTCGTCGGGCTTCGCCTCCCTGACATCCTCGAGCGCCGGGCATCGGATCGTCGGCGAGCGGCGATGGACGCGCAGATCCCGCAGCTGCTGGACCTGCTCGCCGCCGCCTCATCCGCCGGCCTCTCCGGCCAGCTCGCGCTCCGTCGCGCGGTGATCGCGGTCGGAGACCCTCTTGCTGCCGAGCTCGCCGGTGCCCTGCATGCCGTCGACCTCGGCGCCCGCTGGCGTGACGAGCTGGCTGCCGCAGCCGAGCGGCTCAGGCTCCCGGATCTCCGGCGGACGGTCGCTGCGCTCTCGCGGACCGAGACGCTCGGAGCGTCTCTCGTCGATTCCACGGCGGAGCTTGCCGCTTCGGTGCGCGCCGCACGCCGGGCGGCCGTCACGGAACGCGCGCGAACCGCGCCGGTGAAGATGCTGTTCCCGTTGGTGTTCCTCGTCCTCCCCGCGTTCCTCCTCCTCACGGTGGTGCCCGTCCTGCTCACCACTGTGCAGTCCATCAGCTGAGAGGAGGTGAACGATGCTGTTGCTGTATTCCTTGCTGTTCCGTGCGCGGGGACGGCTGTCCCGAGAAGAGGGCCAGACGACCGCCGAGTACGCGCTGGTGATCCTCGCAGCGGCGGCCGTGGCCGTCGTGCTGATCGCCTGGGCGCGCTCGTCCGGCAAGCTTCCGGCGTTCTTCGACCAGATCATCGACAACGTCATTGGAAATGCCGACGCGGCGTGACCGATACCAGGCCGGCAGCGCGGTCGTCGAGTTCGCGCTTGTGCTGCCCCTGGTGCTCGTGGTCGCCCTATCGCTCGTTCAGGTGGGACTGCTGGTTCGCGACCGATTGTTGATCGAGGCGGCGGCGCGCGCCGGGGCGCGCACCGCCGCGGTCGAGGCCGATGAGAATGCGGTACGGGCGGCGGCTCTCGCCGCCGCCCCGGACCTCGATCCGACGCTCGCCGGGGTGGAGATCACCCGCCAGGGAACCCAGGGGGATCCGGTGACGGTGTCCATCAGCTACGACGAGGTCGTTCGTGTGCCGCTGATCGGCTGGCTCTTCGGGTCGTCCATCCGGCTCGACGCGACGGCCACCGACCGTCAGGAATTCGCGTGAGGCGAGAGCGGGGTTCCGTCTCCGTCGTCGTCGCGGCGATCGTCCTGCTCGTGCTGGTGTTGTCCGTCGGGGTCGTGGACGTGGCGCGGGTGCTGGTCGCCCGGAGCCACGCCCGCACCGCCGCCGACGCGGCCGCGCT
>CAZDXK010000327.1:0-2690 GCA_964509215.1 uncultured Actinomycetes bacterium
GAGCTTCTCGTCGTTCATCAGGTGCTTGCCCTTGCGGAGCCGATCGAGGACGGACCTCGTGACCGCCGGATCCAGGAGGCTCTCGCCGGCGCCTACGGCGCGGATCGCGCGCAGGAGATCGTCCGAGCGCACCTGCTTCAGCACGTAGCCTGAAGCGCCCGCCATGATCGAGGCGAACAGCGCCTCGTCGTCGGCGAACGACGTGAGCATCAGCACCTGGGTCTTGGGATGCTTCGCACGGATCTCGCGCGTCGCCTCGATGCCGCTGCCGTCGATCAGGCGAACGTCCATCACCACGACGTCGGGGCGCGTGCGGTCGGCCTCGTCGATCGCGTCTTGTACCGAACCGGCCTCGGCGGTCACGACGACGTCGTCCTGCGATTGCAGCATCGCTCGGATGCCGTCTCGGACGATCTGGTGATCGTCGACCAGCATCACTCGGAGAGGCGGCTGCTTCATGGCCGGCATGCTAGTCGGCGACTGCGGTGACGTCCTGCGGCTCGCCGATGTCGTTCTCGGCCGCGAGCACGAGCGCGTCCCCGACCCGATCGAGGAAGTCCTTGAGCGTTGCCTCGGCGACCCGGTAAAGGATGGCGCGATCGATGGCCTGGCCGATCGGACCCAGGGGCGGCACGTAGCGGGCGCTCATCGCGAGCTGCGTCCGGTTCGGGGGCAACGGCGCCACCTCGAGATCGGCCTCCAGCGCGGGGAACAGTCCCGATGCACCGGTCGGCGTCCATCGAAGCGGGAAGACCGTCTTGCCCGCAGTGTGGACGGGAGCTCCGAGCTCCAACGCGACCTGACGCGCGACGCGGACACGCGCGCCGAACCCGACGTCGGCGAGGAGCGTGTCACCTCGATGGTTCGCCTCGCTCGCCAGGCCCAGGAGCCAGTTGGCCGGGGCATCCGTCAGGGCGCGCTCGACCCCTTCGGGCTTGATCGGAAGCTCAACGAAGTAGCGCGCGAACATGCATCGATCGTGGCAGACCGTGACCTCATCCGCGGGGGCCGTTCGGCCCGGGCACTCCGGGACCGACGGCCCCCTTCTCCCGCTGAGATGCCCCCGAGACTTGGAGCCAGAGTCTGAGCCAGACATCCGCGCCGGGTATCCGAGCCAGGTATCCGAGCCAGGTATTCGAGGAGGAACGCACCATGATGAGGTCCGTTCGGAGATGGGGACTATTGGGCATCGCGAGCGCGCTCACGCTCGTGTCTGTTTCGTGCAGCGGCGGGAGCACCACCGGTGGCACGGAGCAAGCGGCCGCCGGGTCCGCGACGATCGAGATCATGCTCTCCGAGTTCGCGATCGATCCGTCGGCGATCGCGGTGCCGGCGGGTCAACCGATCGAGTTCTCGGTGACGAACATGGGTCAGGCCCCGCACACGTTCGCGGTCGACGTCGGTGACGAGACGTTCGTCACCGACCAGATCGATGCGAACGCGACCGCGGTCCTCGACGTTCCCGCGCTGGACGCCGGGTCGTATCCGGCATACTGCAGCGTGCCCGGGCACACGGATCTCGGCATGGTCGCGACCGTTACGGCCGGAGCCGGCGAAGGGACCACGGGTGCCACCGGCTCGTCTTCGGCGGGGATGACTGCGGAGATGATGGCAACGATGCACAAGACGGGCGTCGACGCGTTCCTCGCCGGCAACCAGACGACGATCCAGGGGAACCAGCCGTTGAAGCCGACGATGGACGGCACCACCAAGGTCTTCGCGCTGACGGCGGCCAGCGTGAAGTGGGAGGTGTCGAAGGGGCAGTTCGTGGACGCGATGGCTTTCAACGGACAGGTCCCGGGGCCCCAGATCGACGCGCGGTACGGCGATCGCATCCGGATCGTGGTGGAGAACCAGCTCGATCAGCCGACCGTCCTCCACCTCCACGGCATGACGGTGCCCAACTCCCAGGACGGCGTGCCGTTCGTCACACAGGACCCGATCATGCCGGGTCAGGTGTGGACGTACGAGCTCACGGTCAAGGACCCGCCGGGGATGTACGTCTACCACTCGCATTTCAACTCGACGGAGCAGGTGGGCGCGGGCCTGTACGGCGCCCTGATCGTCCAGCCGGAAGGCGGGCAGTGGCCGTACCCGGCGCTGACGGTCGACGACCGAACGGGGGCCACCACGACCGGAGCTCCCGTGAACGTCGACCACGAAACGACGATGTTCGTTGGTGACGGGCCGCTCGGCTTCGTCCTCAACGGGAAGTCGTTCCCCGCCACGTCGCCGATCGTGGCCAAGCAAGGCGACTGGGTCCTGATCCACATGGCGAACGACGGCTCGATGCTGCATCCCATGCATCTGCACGGGTATCACTTCGAGGTCGTGGCGCAGGACGGCTTCCCGCTCGAGCAGCCGTACATGGCCGACACATTGGTGATCGCTCCCGGGCAACGGTTCGACGTCCTGATCCACGCGATCTACCCCGGCGCCTGGGCACTCCACTGCCACATCCTTCCCCACGTGGAGGGGCCGCAGGGCATGTACGGGATGGTGACGGCGCTGGTCGTGCAGTAGTCTGACACAGACTAGCTGAACGCAGAGACGGCGGCCGGGGTTCCTCCGGCCGCCGTCCTCCTACAGCGGGAGGACGGCGCGCACCGTGCTGCCCTCGCCCGCCTTGCTCTGGATGTCGAGCGAGCCGCCGAGCGACGTGACCCGGTCGCGGAGGTTCCCGATGCCCA
>CAZDXK010000328.1:0-2686 GCA_964509215.1 uncultured Actinomycetes bacterium
TGATCCGCGGATCGGGTGTCTCGATGACATCTCCGGAAGGTTCGTCCATGCTCGCCGCGTTGTTCGGCGAGGGTGTCGGCCCCGATGATGTGGACGTGTTCCCGTTCGAGCTTCCCCCGAGGGGCGTCCTGACGCCGCACCTGCACACCGCCGATCTGGCGGCATGGATCACGGAGGGGCGGATGGCGTTCGGTTTCGGGGAAGGCTTCGCCGAACGGATCGAGCTGGGTTCAGGCGACGTGATCTGGCTCCGGGCGCGCGAATCCCACGCCGAGGAGGTGATCGGGGACCAACGCGTCACGATGGTGGTCGCCCACATCCAGCGGTTCGAAACCGAACCGGCGTGACGAGGCGTTGGGTGTACGAGCGCCCGACTTCACTTCTGTGTCAGGCTCCAGCGAGGGACGACACGGGAGGAGCACGTGATGGTGGCGGACGTGGCGAAGGGGATCGGAACGAGCGAGGATCCGTGGGTGCTGAAGACGCCGCCCGGAACCTCGGAGTACCAGATGTGGAAGGACGAGAGCGCCGACCCCCCGACGCTCGTGTGTCAGGTCGGGAAGACGACGCTCGGTTACCAGCTGCGCTGTCTGAACGATCTGCAGAAGATGCTGGAGGACCACGGCGACTGGATGCCGCTCGGAAGCGCGGACGAGCAGAAGCCGGCGGCGGAAGGGACGGTCGAGGCGTGGGCGCGTTCCGAGGACAACCCGGTCGGGGGTTGGTACGGGTTGAAGAAGGGTCTCCGCGGGCGGTTCGCCATGTACGTCCCGCCGTTGATGGAGGCACTGGGCCTAGCCGAGGTCGAGCACAACGCGCGGAACAACCGGATGCGTGCACTCTGAGTTCGTCCAGGCCCCTTAGCGCGGACGACGCGCCTCAGCTTCGTCGGCACGCCGGAACCGCTCCTTGGCCTCAGCCTCGTCGCCTCGTCGTTCCGCCACGCGGGCGAGCGCGGTCCAGGTCCACCCAGCCAGCTGACGCTCGCCGAGCTCTTCGGAGATGCGGATCGCCAGGCGCAGATCGTCCTCCGCCTCGTCAAGACGTCCGAGCTCGCGCTTCAGCACCCCGCGCTCGGCCAATGCGTCGGCCAGTTCCCAGCGCGCTCCCAGCTCCTCGAAGATGGCCACGGCCGGCTCGATGGCCAGCAGGGCCTCTTCCATCCTTCCCAGATCCTCGATCACGCGGGCGCGCTGAACGGTCACGACCGCAACGCTGAACAGATCGCCGGAATCATCGGCGAGCGGAACGGCGGCTTCGATGAGCTTGAGCGCCTCGTCCAGGTCGCCCATGCTGTCTCGGTTGATCGACAGCGCGGTTAGCGCGCGGATCCGCGCCCACCGATCGTCCCGGTCGGCCACGTCGAGCGCTCGCTGCCAGATGGCCTCGGCCTCCTCGTAACGATCCCGCGTCCACGGTACCCAGCCGGCGAACTGGAGCGTGCGCGTGATCGCCCATGGGTCGCCCAGGTGCTCGGCGGCGACCAGTGAGCGGTCGAGCATGGCCTCCGCCTTCTCCAGGTCAGCGTCGATGTTGATCGCGATATCGCCCAGGAATCGCAGCGCGAGCGCCAGTGTGAACGGATCGTCGTGCGTCTCGCCCAGGGCCGTCGCCCTTTCGAGCACCTCGGTCGCAAGCACGTACTCGCCCAGCCAATAGCGGGACTCGCCCAGACCGCCGAGCGCTCGAGCTTCCCGTATCGCCCAGGACTCTTCCGGACCCGCGAGCGCCAGGGCCCGCTCGTATAAGTCGACCGCGGCGCGGCTGACCATCCGCCGACGTGCGCGGTCGCCTGCCTGGATCAGCTGGTCAACGGCCCGGTTCGCCAATCGTCGATCGCGCGGGTTCAGGTCCAAGGACGCGAGCGCCGCGAGCTCCAGATGCTCCGCGGCGAACGAATGGTGACCCGCCGCGATCAATCGGTCGGCGATCGTCTCGTGGTGCCGCACGCGCTCACGCTTGGGAAGGCTCCCGTACGCGACGTCGCGGAGCGTGGCGTGCCGCATACGCCACCGTGGCGAGCCTCCGCTCTCCTCGCCGACCACGATCTCGGCCTCCTCGAGCCGGAGCAGATCTTCGGTGGTCGCATCCGGGTCGATCTCGGTGAGCTCCTCGAGCTCGAACGAGTAGCGGAAGACCGAGGCGCGCCGGGCGAGGGTGCGGAGTCGCGGCGGCAGCGCATCGAGCCGAGCGGTGACGACCGCCTGCACCGTGGGTGGAAGCGCTCCGCGCATCCGCCGCGGGCGGCCGTCCCTCTCCGGCAGGAGCATGCCGGTCGTCTCCACGATGAAGAACGGGTTCCCACCCGTGCGCTTCGCGATCTCCGTGGCCTCGGCGTCCGTGATCTGGCCGCCGCCGGCCTGACGCGCCAGGTCGATCGACTCGTCGATAGAGAGGGGATCCATCCGCAGCAGGACCGCGTTGATCGCGTTCGAGCCCCACGATGGCCGCTCATCCAACAGCTCGGATCGCGTCAGAGCGAGCGTGAGAGCGCGTCGCTCGTCACCCCGAGGGCGCGCACCCATGCGTTCGACCAGATCCTGCATGGCCACGCTGAGGGTCTGGAGATCCTCGACGACCATCACGATCGGTTGTGTCGCCGCCATCCCGTCGATGAGCGCCAGGAATCCCGCGTGCACATCGTGAACGAAGGTGGACTCATCGCGGTGCTCGGAAACCCCGAACA
>CAZDXK010000329.1:0-2670 GCA_964509215.1 uncultured Actinomycetes bacterium
GGCCGGCGCCGAGGGCGTCGGCCTCTTCCGCACCGAGTTCCTGTTCATGGGCCGGTCGGCGATGCCGGATGAGCGCGAACAGGAGGCCGCGTACCGTGAGACGGCGGAGGCCCTTGGCGGACGTCCGTTGGTGATCCGCACGCTCGACGTCGGCGCCGACAAGCCGCTCCCGTATCTCGACCAGCCTGCCGAGCCGAACCCGTTCCTCGGCGTACGTGGGATCCGGCTCGGGCTGGAACGACCGGAGCTCCTCCAGGCCCAGCTCGCGGCGATCCTTCGCGTGGCCGCCGACCATCGGCTGCGGCTGATGTTCCCGATGGTCGCCACGGTCGACGAGCTCCGCGCGGCGACCGACCTCCTCGAGCGCACCGGCGAGCGGCCGCCCACGCTCGAGGTCGGCGTCATGGTCGAGGTGCCGTCGGCCGCCGTCCTGGCGGACCGTCTGGCGGAGCACGCCGACTTCTTCTCGATCGGCACGAACGATCTCACGCAGTACACGATGGCCGCGGACCGTGGGAACGTCCGCGTGAGCGCGCTGGCCGACGCCGTCCACCCCGCAGTGCTTCGTTCGATCCGGATGACCGTCGAGGCCGCCGACGCGCAGCGACGATGGGTGGGGGTCTGCGGTGAGCTGGCCGGGGATCCGGAGGCCACCGTCCTGTTACTCGGCTTGGGCGTGCGCGAACTCTCGATGGGTGCGCCGTCGATCGCGCTCGTCAAACGCGAGGTCCGAGCCATCGACATCGCCGCCGCTCGCGCGCTTGCCGACGACGCGCTCTCGTGCGCGACGTCGGCCGAGGTGCGCGAACTGTTGCGGAGCGCCCGAAGCGGCTAGGGGCCGCTGCTACGATGCGAACGTCGTGGTGAGGACTCCGGACGAACGAGCCGCTGCATTCCTGAAGGGCATCACGTACCTCCGCATCGCGCTGACTCCCGTCGTGATGGCGCTGGTTCTCGTCGGCTATCGCGTGCGGTACGCATACGTCGTCGCCGCCGTCCTGTTCGCGATCGCGGCGGCAACCGACTTCTTCGACGGCCGTCTGGCACGCCGGTGGAAGCAGACCACCACGCTCGGCACGTTCCTGGACACCACGGCGGACAAGCTGCTGGTCTCCGGCGTCCTCATCGCACTCGTCTCGGTCGACCGCGCCTCCGCGTGGATCGCGTTCATCATCATCGGGCGCGAGGTATTGATCATGGGGCTCCGGGGCGCCGTGAGCGCCGCCGACGGCACGGTCGTGAAGCCATCGATCTGGGGGAAGCTGAAGGCGAACGCGCAGTTCCTCGCGATCCTGCTGGCGATCGTCAGGCTCCCGAAGCCCTGGGGTCCGCTCTACCTCGACCAGTACGCGATGCTCGCGGCGGCCGCGGTCACCGTGGGCTCCGCGGCGGAGTACTTCGCGCGGTTCGGCGGCATGCTGATCGGTCGACGGGAGCGATAGTCGGCCGTGCCGGGCCCGGCGTTCCTGACCGGCGGTAGCGGGTTCGTCGGTGGCGCGTTGCTGCGCCGCTTGACCGGCGACGGGCGCGAGGTGCGCGCGCTCGCCCGTTCCTCTCAGGCGGCCCGCATCGTCGAAGCGGGCGGCGGACTCCCCGTCCTCGGCGACGTCTTCGACCAGGACGCGCTCCTGCTCGGGATGCGTGGGTGCGAGACGGCGTTCCACGTGGCCGGTGTGAACGGGATGTGCTTGCGCGATACGGAACCGATGTTCCTGACCAACGTCGGCGGATCCGCGTCCGTGGTGCGAGCGGCAGCCCGGACGGGCATCTCACGCGTCGTATACACGTCCTCGGCCGCCACGATCGGCGAGCCCGCGGGCGTGGTCGGCACCGAGGGCACCCCGCACCGGGGGTGGTTCCTATCGGCGTACGAGCGATCCAAGTTCATGGCGGAGCAACGGGTGTTCGCGCTCGGCGCGGACCTGGGCATGGAAGTGGTGTCCGTGAACCCTTCATCCGTGCAGGGACCGGGGCGGACCGAGGGTTCGGCGCGCCTGCTCATCGGCCTCGTGAACGCACGGCTGCCGGTGGTCGTGGACGCGTTCCTGTCGATCGTGGACATCGACGACTGCACGCAGGGACACATCGCTGCCGAGGAGCGCGGCCGGCCAGGCCAGCGATATGTGCTGAACGGCGCCAGCCTGACCACCCGCCGTGCGGTGGGGCTCGTCCGTGCGATCGCGGGGAAACCGCGGCACGTGATCCGCGTGCCCCGCGCGGTGGCTCCCGCGGCGGGGACGACGGTAGGTTGGGCGGCCCGGCTGACGCGCCGGGACCTGCCGCTCTGCTCGGAGCTTGCCCGAACGCTGCTCCACGGTCACCGCTACGACGGCTCCCTGGCGACGCGCGAGCTGGGCCTCACGTACCGCAGGATCGAGGAGACCCTCGCTCGTACCCTCGGCTGGTACGCGGAGCACGGACTGCTCCGATCCTTCGGCGGCGTACCATGACGCCCCCTGCTGGAACGCTCGACCGACAATGGAGGACCCGGTGACGAGTGAGACCCCGAGACCCGACCGCAACCTCGCCCTGGAGCTCGTCCGGGTGACCGAAGCCGCCGCGATGTCGGCGGGCAGGTGGATCGGCCGCGGCGACAAGATCGCGGCCGATGCAGCGGCGGTCGACGCGATGCGCCTGATGATCGACACGGTGTCGATGCACGGCACCGTC
>CAZDXK010000330.1:0-2663 GCA_964509215.1 uncultured Actinomycetes bacterium
GCGGCACCGGGCACGGGACACGCGTCGTCCTCGCCGTGCCGAACGAACACGTGGCCAACAGCGCCCGTGAGATCCCGGCCGGCACGCGCATCTCCACGGAGTTCATGCGCCTCACCGAGCGCTACTTCGCCGACCTGGGGATCGACGTCAAGGTCGTCTGGTCGTTCGGCGCGACAGAAGCCAAGGTCCCCGAGATCGTCGACGCGATCGTGGACATCACGGAGACGGGAAGCACCCTGCGCGCGCACGGCATGAAGATCATCGAGACGTTGCTCGAATCCCAGCCGGTCCTGGTCGCGAACCGGGCGGCCGCGGCGGATCCGTCGAAACGCGCGGCGATGGACGACGTGACGACACTCTTGCTCGGCGCCCTCCGGGCGGAGAGCCGGGTCCTCATCAAGCTGAACGTCACCGAGACGGAGCTCGCCAAGGTCCTGGAGGTCGTTCCGTCGATGAAGGCCCCAACGGTGTCTCCCCTGTCTGAAGGGGGATACGCGGTCGAGACCGTGGTCGAGAAGCGACTCGTCAACACGCTGATCCCGCAACTGAAGGCCGCCGGCGCCACGGATATCCTGGAGCTCCCGATCTCCAAGATCGTCCCGTAGCATCCGGAACGGGCGAGCCAGACATGCGCCGGACCACGCTCACCACGGTCACGTTCCTCATCGCGCTCAACGCACCGGTCGCCTTGGCGGAGCCCGGCCACCTCGACACGTTCTTCAGTCGCGACGGGATCCAGACCGCGTTCCCGAACGGCGCCGTCGCATACGCCGTGGCGATCGATCATCACCAACGGATCGTCGTGGCGGGTTCCACGCTCGGCGCGCATCCCGACATCGCGCTCGCCCGCTTCACGCCCGTGGGGAGGCTCGACCCCACGTTCGGTCAAGGAGGCAAGGTGGTCACCGATCTCGGGGCGAACGAATACGCGTTCGATGTGGCGATCCAGGACGACGGCGGCATCGTCGTCGTCGGCGAACGGGGCTCCGCGGCGTCGGACCGGTTCCTCGTCCAGCGCTATCGCCCGGCCGGAACGCTCGACCCCGGGTTCGCGAACGCGGGCACCGCACTCACCGGGTTCGGCCGCCGTTTCCAGAGCGCCGGCGCCGTCGCGATCACCCCGCGGGGCCGCATCGTTGTCGTCGGCGCCACGTCGAACGGCATCACGAGCCGCTCCGTCGTGGCGCGATACCTGTCCGATGGAAGGCTGGATCGGGACTTCGGCGGGGACGGGCGCGTGACGACCGACGTCAGCCCGAGCGCGGAACGGTTCACCGACCTCGTGGTCCAGCCTGACGGGCGCATCGTCGCCGCCGGGTGGGCGGAGGTGTCTCTCGTGCCGGTGTTCATCGCGGTGCGATACACGACGGACGGACGGCTCGACCCCTCGTTCGATGCAGACGGCATCTCTCGCGTGGATGTCGCGCCTGGAGCCGACCGGGCACGCGCGATCGCGCAGCAGAGCGACGGAACGTTCGTGCTCACCGGCGGGGTATCGGCGGGAGGTCGCGACGAATGGGCGTTGATCCGGCTGGGGGCGCGGGGACACCTGGATCCCACGTTCGGCAACCACGGCCGACTCGTTACCGACTTCGGGCCGGGGTTCGATGAGGCGTACGACGTCGCCGTCCAGGCCAACGGCAAGATGCTCGTCGCTGGGAGGATCCGTGAGGGCAACATGGACGATATCGGCGTCCTCCGCCTCAAGCCCGGCGGTGGGCACGATCGCACGTTCGCGGCCGGCGGCCGGGCGCTCACGGACGTAGCAGGCGGGTCCGATGCCGCGCGCGCCCTCACGATCGCCCCGAACGGCAAGATCGTGGTGGCCGGAGAAGCGACGATAGGCAGGATCCGCCGATGCGTGGTGGTCCGCTACCTCTCTTGAGCGGCCGATCATGGAGGATCGGCTGATTGACAGGTCCCGGCCGAGCGTGGAAAGATTGCGCACGATGATTGAACGACAGTTCAAACTCGCCTGCCTCGCCCCCACGCCGTTCGTCGGCGTATCCGGCACCTAGGGCGCTGCCTGGGCTCCCACGAGCCCGGACGCGCCCGTCGACCCTTCGCTCACGGCGAGGGGTTTTTCCTTATCCCCCACCCGTCACGCCGAGCGCACCAAGGAGGCATCGATGATCGACACGACGACGAAAGCGAGGATCCGGCGCGAGGCCGAGGGGCTCGAACGACAGTGGGCGACCGACCCCCGCTGGCGGGGCGTCGAGCGTCCGTACTCGGGCGAAGACGTCGTGCGGCTCCGCGGCTCCGTCCGCGTCGAGCAGACGGTCGCTCGGATCGGCGCACATCGCCTGTGGGAGCTGCTCGGCACGCGCGAGTACATCGCCGCGCTCGGCGCCATGACGGGGGGTCAGGCGGTCGAGATGCTGAAGGCCGGCCTCGATGCGATCTATCTCTCTGGCTGGCAGGTGGCCGCCGACGCCAACCTCTCGGGGCAGACGTATCCGGATCAGTCGCTCTATCCCGCGAACTCCGTGCCCGCGGTCGTCCGCAGGCTGAACAACGCACTGATGCGGGCCGACCAGATCGCGTGGGCCGAAGGCCATGACATCCGTCTCCTTCCTCCGATCGTCGCGGATGCCGAAGCCGGCTTCGGCGGAGCGCTGAACGCGTTCGAGTTGATGCGGTCCATGATCGAGGCCGGCGCC
>CAZDXK010000331.1:0-2663 GCA_964509215.1 uncultured Actinomycetes bacterium
CGAAGAGGCCAGGGCTTTTGCCGGCCTCAAGCGCTTCGATGAGGCCGAAATCGCTTTGGGCGAAGCCGAAGCGTTGCTGCCCGAGACGGAGGGCGCCTTCGAGCGCTCGGAATTTCTCCAGGCGCAAACGGAGCTCCAGGAGCTCAGCGGCGGACCGCCGGCAATCGAGAGTCTTGAAGCGTTGATCGAGGAATATTCCGAACAGCGGCTCGTGGTCAGGGAGGCCGTTGCGCGCCGCGCCATGGCCAACGCTCTGTTCAAGCGTGGCGAGACCGATACGGCACGCGAGGCGCTGGCAGACGGACTGCGCAGCGCCATTCGCGCCAACCTCATCGATGTCGCCGACGAGATTCGTGCCGACATGTTGAAGAGCGCGGGCGCCGAGCATCTCGAAGAATTGGCGAAAGCCATCGACTTGATTGGCGGCGGCAGCACGCTGGAGCGCCGCTTCGTCCGTCTCGGACGGCTCGGCAAAGGCGGCTCCGGCGAGGTGCACAGAGCGATCGATCTCCGTGACGGCCGGCACGTGGCGCTCAAGAGGCTCGATCTCAGGGCTTATGGCGATGCCAGGCGCCAGGCCATCATCAATACCATCAAGACGGAGTATGCCGCGGCGGGCAGGATCGACGACCCGCGCTTCGCCCGCGTTCTCGATCTCCTGATGGTGCCGGAAGGGCCGATCTATATCGTGCAGAAATATATCGAGGGCCCGACGCTGAGGCACCTCTATGCCTCTGGAACCGCTCCCGCCGCACTTCTGGACCTGCTGGCCAACATCGCCGAGGCGCTGGGCTATCTCCACGACAAGGAGGTCGTGCATCGGGATTTGAAGCCCGAAAACGTCATCGTCAACCGCGATAGCGATGGTGACAGGCCGGTCCTGATCGATCTCGGCATCGCCTTGGTGGCGGGCAGGCCGGATGGGCTCGAACGCTTCGGGACGCCGCCTTACGTCGCGCCCGAGCAGCTGCGCGGCGAAAAGGTCGATGGCCGCGCCGACATCTATGCGCTGGGCCAGATGATCGCCGAGATCTGGGGCGGCAAAGTCCCCTCGCGCTTCACTCTCGGCCTGTTGCGCCGGGCAAATGAGCCCAGACTGATGCCCCGGGCCATCAGGGAGCTCGTGCGGGGGATGCTGAAGAACGACCCATCGCGCCGGCTCTACGACCTCGAGCTCATTGCTGAGGGGCTGCGGACCGAGCGTCAGCAGCTGGAGAGGGAGGGGACTTAGGCTCCTCCCAACTATAGGCATGCAGCGTGTATTTCGCGGGCTGCGTGACGAGGCTCCACACGATGACATCGACGGTCATCGGCTTTGACGCCGTGACCCAGGCCGTGGGCGCGAGCTCCAGCTCGCTGGTCTGCCGCTCGTCTTTGACGTCCCTGATGAATTCGGACGTCCCTTGCTGCTTGACGTTGATGCCGATAGGCACGCCGCTTTCGGCTTCGGCGATGAAGCCGTACACCCAGCCGGGCTCGACTTTGAATTCGTAGGTCTGCGAAACGAGCTTGTACGAATCGACCTTGCCGGCATCCAGCACGCCGTTCCCCATCAAGCTTTCCGTGCCTTTGGCCACCGCGTAGCGCGACTCGGCGAGCGCCTCGAAGGCTGTCACCGCGGATTCGAAATAGTTTTGGAACTGCGCCGCGGTCTTGCTCCAATAGGTCTGGTCCTCGGCTAATTTCTGTTCGGCCGCGCCGCCGGCCAGGTCCTCAAGCAGATCGACGCGCTGGGCAAAATTGATCAGCGCGGCATTCGGCATGCGGATCTTGGCGTTCATCGCCTCCTCCTTGTCCTTGAACACGGTGGTGTTGCCGCCGTTCACGATGCCGATGACCTTGCCGCTGGCATCGATGAGCGGGCTGCCGCTGGCGCCGCCGGTCACCGGGACGCTGTGCTGGATGAGGAGCTGGTGCTCCTTGTCGGCCCGGCACATGAAGACGTCGGTCAAAGAGCTGATATGGCCGAAATGGAGCGTGCCGGGAGCCTTGGTCGCGGTGGCGGATCCCGCCAGGTTCTCGACGGGAAAGCCGACCGAGGCGACGGGCGTCCCGGGCTCGAGCTGCTCCACATAGTCCTCGGGCGCGAGCTCCAGAGTGACAGGCTTGCCCGTCGCGGGATCGACCGGCAGCGGCGTTGACGGGTCGATCTCGATGATGCCGACGTCATACTCGTTGATCAGGTCGAGCGGGGTGAAATTGCCCCAGCGCAGCGTGCCTTGCGTCGCCTTGTATTTGTTGAAGACCGCATAGCCCGGATGCGAAATGACGCTCTTGATCTTGATTGGGTCACCGTTCGGGGCGACGAGGAAAAACTCCTTCTCGTGTCCCTTGATGGCCTGCGTGACATGGGCGTTGGTCGCAAGCCTGTCCGGCGCAAACGCCCAGGCGGTGCCTTCCGCCTTCTCGCTCTCACCCTCTTGCTTGGCGACGAGATAGACGGCTCCCTCGAGCGTCTTGAGCGCGGCTTTGGGGATTTCCTTCTCGGCGCGGTCGCTCGCTTCGGCCTTGGCCACCGCAAAATCCTGCTTGAGCTGTACGAGCTCTTGCTCGTGCAGCCTCTGCACGTAATAGGAATAGCCGCCGACGGCGAGGAGCAAGACGGCGACAGCACCAAAGCCCGTCCCCACATATTTGCCGGCTCGGCGCAGCCGCTCGCCCAC
>CAZDXK010000332.1:0-2643 GCA_964509215.1 uncultured Actinomycetes bacterium
TGCTTCGCCTGAAGGCGAGGGGTTTCCACCATCCCCGGAAGAGACACTAAGTGGGAATTGCCGTAAGCGTCCGGCGAGCACCCTCTTGACGCGGGGCGGGTGATTCAGGCTGCGAGCTTGAGTGGGTCGTCGCCGCGCAGCGCGTCGGCGACGTTCCAGGGCAGCAGTTCCTCGACGCGATTGATGGGGTGGTCGGCGATGCGTTCGATCACGTAGCGCAGGTAGGCCTCGGGGTCGAGGCCATTGAGCTTGGCCGTGCCGATCAGGCTGTACATGGCTGCCGCGCGCTCGCCGCCGGCGTCGGAGCCGCAAAAGAGATAGTTTTTCCGGCCGAGCGCGACCGCGCGCAGCGCCCGCTCGGCGGCGTTGTTGTCGATCTCGATACGACCATCATCGCGATAGCGGGTGAACGCCGTCCAGCGCGTCAGCACGTAGCCAATCGCTTTGGCCAAGTCCGACTTCTTCGACACCCGTCCCAGGGTGTGGCGCAACCATTCGCGCAGCAATTCGAGTAGGGGTCCGGCGCGCGCCTGCCGGATCTTGGCCCGCTCATCCGGGGGGCGAGCGCGAATCTCTTTCTCTATTGCATAGAGTGCCCCGATGCGCTCGAGCGCCTCGGCGGCGATCGGAGATTGGTTTGCCTGATGGAGCTCGTAGAAAGCGCGTCTGGCGTGCGCCCAGCACGCCGCCTCCTGGATGCGCTCGCCGTAAAGATGCGCGAACCCGGCATAGGCGTCGGCCTGCAGGATGCCGCTAAATGACGCCAAGTGACTTCGCGGGCGCTCGCCGCGCCGGTCGGGTGCATAGCGAAAGAGCACTGCCGGGGCTTGGTCACTTCCTGCAGGCCGATCATCGCGCACGTAGGTCCACAGCCGCCCGGTCTTGGTCCTACCGCGCCCCGGATCGAGCACCGGCACCGGCGTGTCGTCGGCGTGCAGCTTCCCCGATGCCATCACATAGCGGGCCAAGGCCTCGATCAGCGGATCGACCAACCGGAAGCAGCCGCCGACCCACTCGGCCATCGTCGAGCGCCCGAGCTCCACCCCCTCCCGAGCATAGATCTGCGCCTGACGATAGAGCGGCAGGTGATCGGCATACTTCGAGACCAGGATGTGCGCGAGCAGCCCCGGGCCCGCGAGGCCCCGATCGATCGGGCGCGACGGCGCCTCGACCTGCACGATGCGCTCGCACGCGGGGCACGCCATCTTCGGGCGCACATGGCAGATCACCCGGAAGCGCGCCGGCACGTAGTCCAGAACCTCCGAGACGTCCTCGCCGATCTTGCGCATCGCGGTTCCACACTCGGGGCAAGCGCACGCGGGCGCGTGCTCGATGCGGGTGCGCGGCAGGTGCTCGGGCAGCGGGCGGCGTACCGGCACGCGCGCGGCGGGCTGCTCCGATACAACGGGCGCAGCAGGTAGCGCCGACACCTGCAGATCTTCGAGCCGCAGCTCCAATTGCTCGATCTCGCGGTTAAGCTTCTCGGAGCGGCGCCCGAACTGCAGGCGCTTCAACTTCGCGATGATGAGTTTCAGATGCTCGATCTCGGCGCGGCTCGAGCGCACCAACTGCTTCAGTTCTTCAACGTCCTCGGGGAGATCGTCGCGCTCGGCCATGTCAGAGCACTATCAGACGATGCGCATTGTTGTGATTGCATTCATTAATCGTGAGAGTACATCGACCGGCAGAAACGTACAACCACTTACAGGATATTTCTCGCGTATTACGCCGCGAGTTCCGGGCGCCACGTCTTCACCGGCCGGCGCCAGTCGATACCTTCGAGCAACATGGAAAGCTGCGCCGCGGAGAGCGCCACCGTGCCGCTCGCGGCCTGCGGCCAAACGAAACGCCCGCGCTCCAGGCGCTTGGCAAACAGGCACAGCCCGTCGCCGTCGAACCACATGAGCTTCACCAGATCGCCGCGCCGGCCGCGAAAGACGAAGAGCTGACCCGAGAACGGATTCTCCGCAAGCGTGGTTTGCACAAGCGCGGCGAGCCCGTCCATCCCCTTCCTCATGTCGGTCACCCCGGCTGCCACCCACACCCGGGTCCCCACAGGCAGCGCGATCATCGCGAAGCGAGCACCGTGAGCACCACCCGCAGCGCTTCAGGATCCACCGCACCCGTGAGTTCAATGCGCGCTCCGTTTAATTCGATCTCGATCGCCCCTCGCGCACGCGAGCGGCGCGCTGACGTGTACATCGGAATCGCCGGGGATGCGACCACCGGTACCGGGCCGCCGCGATCCGTAATCGTCACCGGCAGCATTTCCACCGGCTTCGCCCGCGCTGGGGCCAGCGCCCGCAGATACTTCCGGCGCCAGGTGAACACCAGGTTGGCGTTAAGCCGATGGCGCAGCGCGATCCCCGCGATCGAGCCATCCCCGGCGAGGGTCTCCTCCACCACCTGACGCCTAAACTCTGGGCTAAAGCGTCGGCGTCGCCCGGGCTCACGCTTCGCAGTACTCTGCGTTTCCAGTTTCATAGGTGTCCACTCGGCAATAAGCGGACACTTATCCGGCATCCGCGATCTGCCAATCTTGGACGCCTACGCCGTCTCCGGAAAGAGGGCCATCACCGGACGCTTACGGATGGTTAGCATCAGGGCCTGCTTCGTCAGCCGCGGTCGAGTCAGCGGCGTTAT
>CAZDXK010000333.1:0-2634 GCA_964509215.1 uncultured Actinomycetes bacterium
GTTGAGAGCAGCACCCCTGAGTGAGTGAGTGAGTGAGTGAGTGGGAGGAGGAGGATTCGAACCTCCGTAGGCTACGCCGGCGATTTTACAGACCGCTCCCTTTGGCCACTCGGGCATCCTCCCGGGACGAGACATGGTAGCGAACCGTGCCGCGGCACGGTCGGCGGTATCCTCACGCTCATGGCGAAAGACCAGTTCTCCTTCGACATCGTCTCCGAGGTGGACCTCCAGGAGGTCCGCAACGCCGTCGATCAGGCGCAGCGCGAGATCTCGCAGCGGTTCGACTTCAAGGACACGGAAACCGGCATCTCCCAGGATCACACGACGATCGAGCTGCGGTCCTCGACCGAGGACCGGATGAAGGCCGCCCTCCAGGTCCTCAAGGAGAAGGCCATCAAACGCCACATCCCGCTGAAGGCGCTCTCCGAAGGGGAGATCCACCCGGCCGCGAAGGGCCACGTGCGACAAGCCGTCACGGTGATGACCGGCATCGGCGAGGAGAAGACCAAGGAGATCACGAAGTTCGTGAAGTCGAGCGGCCTCAAAGTTCAGACGCAGATCCAGGGTGACCAGGTCCGCGTGCTCGGCAAGAGCAAGAACGACCTCCAGAAGGCCATCGCGGCCGTGAAGGAGCACGACTTCGGGATCGCTCTGCAGTTCACGAACTACCGTCCGTAGCCTGCTGGATCCCCCGGATTGCTTCCGGCGGAGTCGCCCGGGTACGCTGACCGACCTCTGGAGGTGGTACGCATGGCTGACCTGGACCGACTCAAAGCCCGCGCCGCGGAGATCGCGGAGCGGGAGACGAAGATCCTGCTCGACCGGACGCCCGGGTCGAAATCGCTGCACGAGCGGGCCCTGAAGAGCCTGCCGGCCGGCGTCGCCTCGAACTTCCAGGCGGGAGATCCCTACCCCGTCTACCTCAAGCGTGGGTCGGGCTCGAAGGTGTGGGACATCGACGGGACCGAGTACATCGACTTCCACGGCGGGTTCGGCGTGAACGTGGTCGGCCATGCGCATCCGAAGATCGTCGAGGCGATCCGCAGGGTCGCCGATCAGGGCATCCATTTCGCGGTCACGACCGAGACGACGGTCGCCCTGGCCGAAGAGATCTGCTCCCGGTTCCAACTGGAACAGATGCGCTTCGTGAACTCGGGCACCGAGGCGACCATGGACGCGCTGCGAGTGGCCCGCGCCGCGACCGGGCGCGACAAGATCATCAAGATGGAGGGCTCCTACCACGGGCACCACGACTCGGTGCTGTTCTCCGTGGTACCCGAAGCCGACGTGCTGGGTCTGCGTCACGGGGTCGAGCACGACAAGGTCTGGTACACGACCGAACCCACGTCGAAGGGCATCCCGCGGGCGCTCTGGGAGACGGTCATCGTCGTGCCGTTCAACGACGCGGAGGCGGTCGAGCAGGCGTTCCGGGACAACCCTGGTCAGATCGCCGCCGTGATCCTCGAGCCCGTGATGATGAACATCGGACTCGTCGTGCCGAAGCCCGGCTACCTGCAGGCGCTGCGCGACTCGTGCGAGAAGCACGGCGCGGCGCTCGTCTACGACGAGGTGAAATGCGGGGGCACGATCGCGTACGGAGGTACGACCGAGCGGTTCGGCGTCCGCCCGCACCTGGCAGCGTACGCGAAGGCGGTCGGCGGCGGCGCCACGATCGGCGCGTTCGGCGGCGAGGCCCGGTACATGGAGTGGGTCACGAAAGGGGCGGCCCAGCAGGGCACGTTCAACGGCAACCCCCTCTCGGCGGCCGCCGGGCTCGCGGCGCTCACCGAGGTCCTCACGAAGGACGCGTACGACCACCTCGGCAAGCTCGGCACCCTCCTGGCGGAGGGATGCACGCGGGCGATGGACGACAACGACATCCCGGGCCACACGATGGACCTCGGGGCGAAGGGGTGTGTCTCGTACCGCAAGGAGCCGCTGACGAACTACCGCGACTTCCTGGAGACCGAGCCGGAGTTCTTCTACGCGTCGTTCTCGTGGATGATCAACCGCGGGATCTTCATGACCCCGGGCGACGAGGAGCAGTGGACCATCTCGGTGCAGCACACCGAGGACGACGTCCAGAAGTACGTTGACGCGTTCGACGGCTTCTGCAAGGAGCTCGCCGGCTAACGCAGAACGTTTCGGTAGTGTCCGGGCCGGCCCTTCGGGCCGGCCCGCGGTTCGTCCGGCATCCGTGGGAGGTCCGTCGATGCAAGAGATGCACCGGTACACGCAGGAGACCGAGGACCTCGCGCGAGCGCTCGAGGACTACGCCCGGGCCCGCATCGCGGATCTTCCGCCGCTCGACGGTCCGGCATCCCCCGAGGAGCTGTCGGCGCGTGCCGGCGAGACGATCACCGCGGAGGGCGTCGGCGGCGAACGGGCGTTGCGTATCTGGGCCGATGTCCTCGCCCCGGCCACGATCTCGACGGATCACCCCGCGTACTTGGCGTTCGTCCCCGGCGCCCCCACGAGGGCGAGCGTCCTGTTCGACCTGGTGCTCAGCGCTTCGTCGACGTACGGGGGAAGCTGGCTCGAAGGGGCGGGCGCCGTATGGGCGGAGAACCAGACGCTCCGGTGGCTCGCCGACCTCGTCGGGCTTCCCGCCACCGCCGGCGGGTGCTTCGTCTC
>CAZDXK010000334.1:0-2627 GCA_964509215.1 uncultured Actinomycetes bacterium
GTTCGCGGGGTTCACGACGAACAGGCTCTACGGCACGACGACGAACCCATGGGGTACCGAGTGGTCGCCGGGAGGCTCGAGCGGTGGTTCGGCCGCCGCGCTCGCTTCCGGCATGGCGGCGATCGCGACGGCCACGGACGGCGGAGGTTCGATCCGGATCCCGGCGGCGTTCTGCGGCCTGGCCGGCCTCAAGCCCACGAACGGGGTGATCGGCCGCGAGCCCATCCCCGATTGGATCGACCTCTCGACGTTCGGTCCGTTCGCGACGTCGATCGCCGACGTCCGGCTGTTGCTGTCGATCGAGGCCGGGCCGGTGCCCGGGGATCCCTCGGCGCTCCCGATCCCGCTGCCCATGGGGGACGGGGTGCCGAGCCGCGTGCTCGCGCTCGCTCGCTTCGAAGGCACGCACCCGCTCCCGAGCGGCGTGGCGGAGCGGTTCGAGGCCGCGCTCGCCTCCGTGGAGCGCGATCTCGGGGTACGGGTCGAGCCGCTCGACCCCGGCTCGGTCTTCTCGCACGGATCGACGGGCGACGACTGGTTCACGCTCTGCGGGGTGGAGCACCTGCATCGGCTGGGACGCGATTTCGTCCAGGCGAACATGGACCGGTTCTCGCCGAACTTCCGGTTCACGATGACGCTGGCGCTGGACATCGAGCCAGAGATGTACATGGCGGCCAGGAGACGCCGGTTCGACCACGTGCGGGATCTCGACTTGCTGCTCGGCGACGACGCGGTGCTCCTCACGCCGACGATGTGCGTCGAGGGGTTCCGCCCGGAGGGCACGGGCCCCGAGCAGCGCGAGCAGCACGACGCTTACAACACCGGCGAGACGAACATCACGGGGCACCCGTCACTCTCGGTACCCGCGGGGCTGTGTCCCAACGGCATCCCGTTCGGCCTGCAGATCACGGGGCCGCGGTTCCGCGACGACCTGGTGCTGAACCTCGGGGAGGCCTGGGAGACGGCCAACCCCTGGCCGCTCGTCGCGCCGGGCTACGAGCCGTTCGCCGTGTAGCGGGCGTGTCTCGCGGCCCTTAGGGCCCCAGGTTGTACCCCATGCGGCGCGGCAGGTGCGCGACGAAGTCGACGATCGGACTCGGCTCCTCCCCCCGATCCTCGAGCTGGTCTTTCCGCCAGATCGCCTGGTTCGCCACGTAGGCTCCGGGAGAGCGGATCGGTTCGGGTGGGAACCGCATCGGCCGTTCGGTGACGAGCGGGAGGGACAAGAGTTCGCTCGGTCGTCCGAGCGCCAACGTCGCCAGGATCTGCCCACCCAGGTGGGAGGGCCCGACCCCGTTGCCGGTGTAGCCGAGCCCGTAGTGCACGTTGCCGCGCTCGAGCGAGCCGAAGAACGGCAGATGATGGCCGGCCACGTCGATGGGTCCTCCCCACGCAGCCTCGATCGGCACGCCGGCGAACGACGGGAACATCCGGTAGAGATCCTCCGCGGCGATCCGGACCGCACGCTCGTCCCACGCGAACCGCGGCCCGATCGACCGAGCGAGCCCCGGCTGCATCCCCCCGACCCCGAACGCGATCCGGCCGTCCGGGGTGGTGCGGACATAGTGGAGCGCCGCCCGGTGATCCCACAGACCCATACCGTTGGTCCAACGCAGCTCCTCGAGCTTGTCGGGGGCCGGTGCCGTGAGCGCGATGTAGCTGCCGCGAACGGTGAGGAGGCGCCGGAACCGCTTCCACCGCGCCGCCCAGGCGTTCAACGCCACGACCGCCGCACCGGCTCGGACGGAGCCGCCCGGCGTCTGGGCCACCGCCGGCGTTCCGGAGCCGAACCGGATGACCGGCGTCTGCTCGTGTATCCGAACGCCTCGCTCGAGCAGCGCGCGGCGGATCCCTCGGGCGAGGCGCGCGGGCTGGACGGTTGCGCCCATGGAGGTGTAGATGCCTCCGAGCAGACGCGGGGTGTCGATCAGGTCCCGGACGCTCTGGCGGTCGACCACCCGGAAGAGGTCGGGCATCCCCATCCGATCCGCGGCCATCACGTTCTCGGCCCAGTAGCCGATCTGGGTTTCGGAGCTGGCCGCCCCCAGGTCGCCGTCCGGGCGGAACCAGGCGTCGACGCCGTGCTCATGGCAGAACCGACCGATCGCGGCGACGCTCTCTTCGCCCGCGCGACAAAGGGCCAGCGCCTGGCCGTCGCCGAACCGCCGACCCATCTCTCCGAGCGCGTTCCACCAGCTGTTGACGAAGCCGCCGTTGCGTCCGCTCGGTCCACCGCCGCAGATGTCCTGCTCCAACACGACGATGTCGAGGTCCGGGTCCGCCTCCTTCAGGAACCACGCCGTCCACATGCCCGTATAGCCGCCGCCCAGTACGACGACGTCCGCCGTCGTGTCGCGGTCCAGCGGCGGAGTGGGCTCGCCGGGGTCGGCGGCGAGAGCGTCGCGCAACCACCAGCTGCGTCCGGCATCGGCGGGGATCGGCGTGAGGCTCATCGCGACGGGAGGATATCGGAACGGTTCCCGCGCCCCGACCACGGTTCCCCGTGCCCCGACCACGGTTCCCGCCGGTTGGTACGGTGTCACTCTTCACCCGCTTGTCCAGGAGGCCGGCCACATGGCAGACGACCGCCCCCGCAGCTGGGAGGTCACCGAGGGACCCCAACGCGC
>CAZDXK010000335.1:0-2617 GCA_964509215.1 uncultured Actinomycetes bacterium
TCACGGCGGCCTCGACCGCCATCTTCGCCACGTCGAACGACACCCGCACCTCCTTAGGGGGACGCTGCCGGACCCCGACGGCCCGCCCGAGCCGGGGCATCGTACCCGTTGCGTCCGACGGCCACCTGGGTGGTCTCCCGGCGCAACGACGCCCAGCCTATCGAGGCCGGTGGTGGGATGATGCGGGACGCCGATCACGACCGGAGGCCCGCCAGATGCCGATCGAACGCCCTGCCGACCACCCAACATTCAAGCTGGGTGGGAACGCCATCACGAGCTACGCAGCGCCGGCCCGAGGCTCCGAGGAGGTCGCCCTCTATCGCGCCGACGTGCCGCCCGGCGGCGGCCTTCCTCCTCACACGCACGACCACTTCGACGTGTTCACCGTGGTGGCCGGCGGAGGACTCTTCCATCTCGGTGAGGACACCGTGGAGCTCGCGGTTGGCGACTCCGCCGTCGTACCGATCGGTGTCCGGCACTACCTCGAAGCGGGGTCCGAGGGCGCGTCGCTCATCGTGGCCATGCTTCCCGGAACGACGTTGATACGCGACGACGGGTCAGAGCTCGTGCCCGACTGGGTGCGGTGATGTCGCACTACTTCTCGAACGTCACGCTGTTCGACGGCCGGAGCGTCAAGACGAAACAGGGGGTGCACGTCGCGGGAGGCACGATCCAGTGGATCGGCGCGCACGCCCGGTCTCCGCGCGTGGCGCGCGCCGCCTCCGAGGTGGAAGGCGCCGGCCGGACGCTGACGCCCGGGTTGATCGATTGCCACGTCCACCTGATATTCGACGGGCAGCCGGACTTCGAGGGGGAATCCAATGGACTGACGCCCGCGCGAGCCGCGATCAAGGCGGCGCGCAACGCGGAGCGACATCTCCAGGCGGGCGTCACCACGGTTCGCGACCTGGGCGGGCTGGACAACGTGGTCTGCGAGGTCGGCGCCGCGATCGATGAAGGGCTCACGCCCGGTCCACGTGTGCTGGCCGCCGGACGCGCGCTGACGATCACCGGCGGGCACGGCCACAACCTGGGGCTGGCGCGCGAGGTCGACTCGCCCGAGGACGTCCGACGAGCGGTCCGCGAGGAGATCAAGGCCGGCGCGCGCGCGATCAAGGTCATCGCGACCGGCGGTGTCCTGACCCCTGGGATCGACGCGACGTTCACCGCCTTCACCCCCGACGAGCTGACGGCGGCCGTCGACGAAGCGCACAAATGGGGACGCGGCGTGGCGGCGCACGCGATCGGCGCGCAAGGCATCCTGAACGCGGTTGTGGCCGGAGTGGATTCGGTGGAGCACTGCTGTCAGACGACCCCGGAGATAGCCCGGGAGATGAAGGCGCGTGGCACGTTCCGGTCGTCGACGATCTGCGCGCTTCGCGGGATCGTGGGCAACGCCGACACGGTGCCGGAGTACGCCGTGAAGAAGGCGGAAGCGCTCGAGGCGGAGTCGCGCGACGGGTTCCGCCGGGCCGTCCGCGAGGGAGTCCGGCACGTCTGCGGGACCGACGCCGGCACGCCGTTCAACCCGCACGGGAGCGCCCCGAGGGAGCTGGTGTGGATGGTCGAGTGGGGGATGATGCCCCTGAAGGTGATGCAGGCCGCCACCGCGAACGGCGCCGAGTTGCTTCGGCTGCCGCTCGTCGGCACGATCGAGGAGGGCAAGGAGGCCGACCTGGTCCTGTACGAGGGCAACCCGGTCGAGGCGATCGAACATGTGCTTTCGCCGCTCATGGTGCTGAAGGCTGGGGACGTCGTCGACGGATCGTTCGACTGATGCAAGGGGACGCGACATGCAGCTGCTGGTGATCGGAGGAACCCACTTCGTCGGCCGTGCGATGGTCGAGGATGCCGTCGCCCGGGGTCACGACGTGACGGTGTTCCATCGTGGCCCCGCGGAGCCGGAGGGTTTCCCCAAGGTCGAGCATATCCACGGCGACCGCGACGGCGGCTTGGACGCGCTGCGAGGACGGACGTGGGACACGGCCATCGACACGTGCGGCTACGTCCCGCGAGTCGTGCGGGACTCCGTGCAACTCCTGGCCGACGCGGTCGGGCTCTACGTGTTCGTCTCGACGCTCTCCGTGTACCCGGACGACGCTCCCGCCGGCTGCAACGAGCAGAGCCCGACGCACGAGCCGCCGTTCCCCGACACCGAGGAGATCACGGCCGAGTCCTACGGCCCCCTGAAGATGGCGTGCGAGCTCGACTCGCAGGCCGCGTTCCCGCGGCGGTGCCTGGTGGTCCGGCCCGGATACATCGTGGGCCCGCATGACCCGACGGATCGGTTCACGTACTGGGTCCGCCGTGCCGCGGCGGGCGGCCGGATGCTCGCCCCCGGCCCGCCGGAACAGCCACTGCAGGTCGTCGACGTCCGCGACCTCGGCACGTTCACGCTCGATCGCATGGAGGAGGGTAGGGACGACGTGTTCGGTGTTGTCGGGCCGCGGGAGTCGCTCACCTGGGGCGAGGCCCTCCCTGCCATCGTCGAGGCCGGCCGGGCTGGCACCGAGCTCACGTGGGTGGACGCGCCGTTCCTGCAAGCGCACGTGAAGGAGGAAGACGGCGAACTGCCGCTGTGGGACATCGACTACCCGGGTCTGCACAGCTTCGACGC
>CAZDXK010000336.1:0-2593 GCA_964509215.1 uncultured Actinomycetes bacterium
CTCGGCGGCCTCCATCTGCCTCGCCTCGTGCGCCTGCGCCGATATCTCGCGGTACTCGCGGTACGGCTGCACGATCTCGCGGAGCTCGGCGAACGAGCGGCCGAGCTCGCGCATGCGCTCCTGGTCGTTGACGACCTCCGGAGAGGCGAGCTCATCGGAGACTGCTTCGTAGCGGGATTCGATCTCCGCGAGACGATCGTCGAGTGGCGTTGCCATCCCTCGATTATCGCGGACGAACGGAACCGGTCACCGCCGAGGCGAAGAGACGGCCGGGCGGCGACCGTCAGTCGTCGGTGTCGTCGTCGAAGTCCAGCTCGAGCGGGGGGATGCCCGGCATCTCGATGCCGTCGTCGGTCAGCATGCTCTCGAGACCGTCGATACCGTCGGCCGGGTCATGATCCTCGTCTGGATCCTGCGGATCGGCTCGATGTTCGGTGTCGCCCGGTTCGGTCGGCGGCGCGGAGACCGAAGGCGCTGCAGGCCCCGAGGCCGCCTTCGGTGTCTCCACTCCGGCGGACCGTGACCGCTCAGCGCCCTCCGGGTCGTCGATCGCCACCTCCAGCTCCTTCGCGACCCCGACGAGCCGCGTCTGCATGTCCTGGAGGTGCTGGACCAGCGTCTCCCGACGCTCGGACAATCCCAGCAGGACCCGATCCGCCTCTTGCTTCGCGCGCTCCAACAGCTCGTTCCCCTGTTGACGGGCCTCTTCGGCACGCGCCTGCGCGTCGACCCGGATCCGATCCGCCTCCGAGCGCGCCTCGTCGAGCATCCGTGTCGAGTCCGCCCTCGCTTCCCCGAGGATCCCCTCCGCCTCCTTGTCCGCCGTTGCGAGGAGCGTGGTCAGGCGTTTCGAGAGCCGTTCGTACGGGTCGTCGGAAGGTGGCGAGTCGGAAGTGCGGGTCGGCCCTTCGCCCTTCGGGCCGTTCTCCGGCTGCAGCTTCGAATCACGGATCTCCCGCTCGAGGGTCTCGACCTGCTCGGCGATCTGGGAGAGGTAGTCGCGGACCTGATCGGGGTCATAGCCACGCCGAACGGACGCGAACTCTCGGCGACGGATCTGGGCGGAGCTCGGTAGGAACGGCAGATCGATCTCGGTGGCCATCGCGCAACCCCCCCGGGGTCATCGGGAATGCCTCATCTTCGAGGCGCGACGAGCTCGATGCAACGACCATTCGGCAGGGAGTTCGGTTGGTGGGTTGCGCCGAGGCGATAGGCCTCAGCCGAGACGATAAGCCTCAGCCGTGGCGATAGGCCTCAGCCCGACGTTCCGGCCGCTTCCGCCTCGCGCCGGAGCACCTCGTCGAACGACGCGATCGCCACCTGGATCTGCCCCCGATCCGGCGTCTGGGTCGTGATCTTCTGCAGCCAGAGACCAGGTGCCATCAAGGCGCGCATCACCAGCGAGGTCTGGAACCGGGCTCCCAGCCGCAGCGCCTCGTAGGCGACACCGGCGATCAGTGGGATGGCGACGACGCGCGACCCGATCCGCCACCAGAACCCCGGCGTCCCGAAGAGCGTGAAAACGAAGATCGTGATGACCATGACGATGATTAGGAAGTTCGTGCCGCATCGCACGTGGACCGTTGAGTAGCGATCGACGTGCTCGGCATCGAGCGGGTCGCCGTGCTCGAAGGCCGCGATCGTCTTGTGCTCGGCCCCGTGATACTCGAACACCCGGTGGATGTCCTTGGTCTTGCCGATCAACCAGAGGTAGGCCACGAAAAGCGCGACGCGGAACAGACCCTCGAGAACGTTGGTGAGGACGCCTCCACCAACCCGGTGTTGGACCCAAGCGAAGAGGACGGTCGGTCCCAGCACGAAGATCGCCACGAAGAAGACCATGGCGAGCGCCAGCGCGAATCCGACCTGCCGCGACGTGAGTTGCTCGTCGTCGTCCATCGACCGGTTGGTCGCGATCAGGAGCGCACGCGTGCCGATCGCGAGGGATTGACCCAGGACGATGATCCCGCGAAGGAACGGCTTCGCGAAGAACGGATGGCGCTTGATCACGGAGTCGATCTCGTGTGACTCGACGTGGATGTCCCCGGCCGGCTTGCGGACCGCGACCGCCCAATGATCGGCGCCCCGCATCATCACGCCCTCGACGACGGCTTGGCCGCCGTAGAGGTGCGTTCGAGAAGGCGCGTCCTCGCTCACGGGATCCGACCGGGGGTCGGTCAAGCCTTCTGGGCTTGCTGCGTCTTGGCGTAACGACGCTGGAACCGCTCCACGCGACCGCCCGTGTCCATCAGCTTCTGCTTGCCGGTGTAGAACGGGTGGCAATTCGAACAGATGTCTGAGCGGATCTCGCTCACGGTCGAACGCGTCTGGAACGCGTTCCCGCACGAGCAGTGGACGTTCGCGATCTGGTAATCGGGGTGGATGCCTTGCTTCATGTTCGGTGTCTCCTCTCGGACGCGCCCAGCCTACTAACTGCCGGACGGCGCCTTCGCGATCTCCTTCAAGAACTGCTCGTTCGACTTCGTGGCGCGGATCTTGTCGGTCAGCAGCTCGAGCGCGGCACCCGGCTCCAGCGCGTGGAGCACGCGGCGGAGCTTGACGACGAGCGCGAGCTCCTCCACGGGCATGAGCA
>CAZDXK010000337.1:0-2590 GCA_964509215.1 uncultured Actinomycetes bacterium
GTTCACCGAGGAGTTCATCGCCGACGGCGGGCGCGCGTCAGTGCCGAAGCACGCGCTCCACCCGCTGGACGCGCTCACGATGATCGCGGAAGCGGGTGGCGTGTGCGTCCTGGCACATCCCGGCATGTGGAAGGGCGCCGGATCGGTTCCCGACGACCTGATCGAATCGATGGCACGGGGCGGCATGGCCGGCCTCGAGGCCGACCATCCGGATCACGACGAGGACCAGCGAGCCACGTATCGGGCGATGGCGGCTCGGCTCGATGTGGTGCCCACCGGCGCGTCGGACTGCCACGGCCTGCGGTACGACCCCGTGCGGTTGGGGAGCGAGACGACCGACGCCGATCGCTTCGCCGAGCTGCGCCGCCGCGCCGGCCGCTGACGGCCGGGAGGAGGCTCCGTGAGCCCGAGGTTCGAGATGGTGTTCTTCGACATCGGCGGCGTGATGTACGACGACACGATCTATGCGCGGGCGATGCATACGGCGCTCCGCGCGCTGGGTGGGATCTTCACCGACCAGGAGTTCGACGAGGTGTACCGCTCGGCGCGCGCCGCGCAGGCCGGATCGTTCCGCGGCCTGTTGGCACGGCGTTTCCTGGGCCCAGACGCCGACATGGGCGCCCTCGAAGCGGAGGCGTCGAAGCACTGGACGTATCCTCCCGAGGCGTTGCACGACGACGTCCGTCCGTGTCTGGACGCGCTCGCCGGTAGGTACCGGCTGGGCATCATCGCGAATCAGCCGAGCGCGGTGAAGGATGCGATGCGGCGTGACGGGCTGGACGGGTACTTCGAGGTCTGGGGGGTGTCGGACGACGTCGGCTTGGAGAAACCCGATCCCGCGTTGTTCGTGTACGTCCTCAAAGAGGCGGGCGTCGAGCCGCCGAGGAGCGTGATGGTCGGCGACCGGTTGGACTACGACGTGCGTCCGGCGAAGGCGGCGGGCATGTACGCGGTATGGGTGCTCCGCGGCGAAGCGCCGGACGATCCGACGCCCGCGCAGCTGGCCGAGGCGGACGCGGCCATCCGCGGAGTGGACGAGCTCCCGGCGACCTTGGAGGCGTTGGAGGTGGCCATATGACGCCGAAGCGCATCCTGATCGTGGGCGGCGGGTTCGCCGGGATGTATGCCGCGATGGAGATGCGACGGCTCGCGGATGCCGGTCACGGCGTGACGCTCGTCTCAGCCGAGAACTTCATGCAGTACCAGCCGTTCCTGCCCGAGGTCGCCTCCGGCACGATCGACCCGAGAGCGGTCGCGGTGCCGCTGCGATCGTCGCTGAAGCACGCCACCGTCGAGGTCGGTGAGGTAACGGCGATCGACCATGTCGAGCGTCGCGTCCAGGTGCGGATCCCCGACGGGGCCGTGGTGGGCCTGAACTACGACGTGCTCGTCGTGACGGCCGGCTCGTGGTCGCGGGTGCTGCCGATCCCCGGCCTTGCAGAGCACGGGATCGGGTTCAAGACGGTGCAGGAAGCCATCTATCTTCGCAACCACGTGCTCTCTCGGCTGGACGTGGCATCGCAGACCGAGGAGGCAGAGCGGCGGCGCTCCGCGCTGACGTTCGTCTTCGTCGGTGCCGGGTACGCCGGCGTGGAGGCGTTGGGCGAGCTCGAAGACCTGGTTCGCGACGCGGCGCGCGATTACCGCACGCTCCGTTCCCGGGAGATGCGGTGGGTGCTCGTCGATGCCGCCGGGCGGATCCTGCCCGAGCTGCCGGAGGATCTCGCCGCCTACGCCCAGGTCCGTCTGGAGGAACGGAACATCGAGATCCTGCTGGACACGCGCCTCGAGTCGGCCGAGGAGGGAACGATCCGGTTGTCGGACGGGCAGGCGTTCGCCGCGGACACGCTGGTCTGGACAGCGGGGGTGAAGCCATCGCCGCTGGCGGGTTTCGGTGGGTTCCCCGTCGACGAGGGTGGGCGGATCGTCGTGGACGACCACCTGCGTGTGGTCGGCCTTCCCGATGCCTGGGCGGCCGGCGACATCGCCGCGGTCCCCGATCGCACGACCGGGGGGCTCGCGCCTCCTACGGCCCAGCACGCGATGCGCGAGGGCCGCTGCCTGGGCCGCAACGTCACCGCGACGCTCCTCGGCGGCGAGCTGGCGCCGTTCGTGTGGAGGAACGTCGGCGGCGTCTGTTCGCTCGGCCGCTACAAGGGCGTGGCGAACGTGTTCGGCATCAAGGTCAAAGGGTTCCTCGGGTGGTTCCTGCATCGTTCGTACCACCTGTGGGCGATGCCGACGATCGGCCGTCGCGTGCGGATCGCGATCGATTGGACGATCGCGTTGTTGTTCCCGCGCGACATCACGCAGTTCGGCTCGTTCGAGGATCCACGCGAGCCGTTCCGCCGCGCGGCGCAGCAGTAGGGCATCCGCGCGGCTGCGCAAGGCGCTACGCGCCCTTGCGTCGCTGCTTCTGCAGGTCGCTCGCGGCCTGGAGCGCCTTGTGGCTCCGCGCGATGTCGGGCATCTCGTGGCCGCCGGCCAGCTCCTCCGCGGCCCATCGGGTCAGGTCACGGATCGAGATGATGCCCGCGACGCGTCCTCGATCGATCACCGGCAGATGGCGGATGTTGCGCGACGCCATGAC
>CAZDXK010000338.1:0-2579 GCA_964509215.1 uncultured Actinomycetes bacterium
GTCGCCCGGCGGCGAGGGCCGCCAGGCCGACGCCCGCCAAGCCGACGACGGTCGCGATCGCGGGACGCAGGCGCGCGACGTCTCGCGCCACCGGCACCGAGAGCGAGGTCACCAGGATCGCCGCGAAGACGGCCGTGAGGAGCGCGATCCGGGTCGCGTCCGGTGTCTGAAGGATCCAGAGGCGGAGCAGCAGCATCGCGGCCCCGGCCAGGACGGGGAGCGCGACCCAGGGGTCGGTTCGCGTTCGGCTCAGCGTCACGGCGTCGTTCACGGCTTCACCTCGAACGCGACCGCAGCGATCACCCGTGGATCGAACGGCGCGTGGTCGGACGCGACGAACTCCACCTTCAGCAGGTGCTGTCCGGGAGCCAGGTTCGCGAGCAACTGCGTCGTCGTTCCCGTCATCGAGATCAGCTGATCGTCCAGGATGACATGGAGGTGGCCTTCGTCGGGAACGATGTTCGTGCTCGTCGCGGCCACGATCTTCGCGTCCTCGAGCGACACCGTCATCTCGACCGTGGTTCCGCGGACCACCCGTCCGTTCTTCGGCGTGAGGATCGAAAGCTTCGCGGAGCTCGCGGGCCGGTTCGCGCCGACGGTCGGGGTCGAGCTCGGGCCTGTGCCCGGCGACGAGGCGTCGCCGCTCCCGCACGAGCTCGCGGCCAACGCGAACGCCACGCCCACGGCGACGAGCGCTGCGCGGTTGCTTCGACCTCTCATCTGCGCTCCCCTCAGATCGTTTGCCCGAAGGATGCCACCAGGACGCGTCCGTCGCGGGCGGTCGACTGCACGAAGAAGGTCCATCTCCCGGCCGCGAGCGTCAGGTCGCCCACGAAATGACCGGCGGAGAATCGTCGCGGCTGTAACGACGACGCCTCGCCATCGGGCGTCACGGCGACCATGGTGGCGCGGGCGAGCGGCAGCTCGCTCCCATCTGAGTCGAACGCCGTCAGGTGGAGCTCGTCGGTGCCCGGGGTTCCCGGATCGTTGTACATCTGGATCTGCTCGCCGTCCGGGAACGCGATCGTGTAGATGTCGGGTTGACCGGCGGCGGTCGAGACCGTCACGGTCTGATCCGGGACCCGCGTGACGAGCGTCAAAGGGATCTCCGTTCCTGACGACGCGGTCTGCACGACGACGGTGACGGTCCACACCCCGGCGATCGAGAGCTGCGTGCCATCCGCCATCCAGCGGTCGTCGTGATGCATCAGCTCGAGCGTGCTGGCGCCCAAGCCGGGCCGGCCGACGGGCTCGAACCGGAGCGACAGACCGGTGGCGTCCACGGGTGCACCGGAGTCGAAGTCGGTGACGGCCACGTCGAACCCGTTCGGACCTGCCGCTCCGGGCGAGACGACCAGTTCGACCTTCATCGTCGTGGCGAAGTCGCTGCCGGTGAGTGTGACGCTCGAAGGTAGCGGAGGAGGAGGGGTCTCCGGCGGCCGCGGAGCCAGCCCCGTCAACGTGCCGGTGAGCCCGAAGACTCCCAGGGCCCCGACCAGCTCGATCGCCATCACCCGCCGGAGCAGGACCGTCCCGGCGTCCATCCGCGGGATCGAGCGATACCGGTTGAACGCGCCGAGCCCGATCAGCACCAGCACCACGGCGAACTTGATATCCAGCGTGGTGTCGTACGAGCCGCGGAACAGGTGCAGCAGCTTGGAGAGACCGCCGACCTCTTCGGTCGCCCGGAGCACGCCGGTCGCGAGGACGATCGCCAGCGCGTAGCCGGCGACCGATGAGTACCGGCGGATCTCGCCGATCGGTGCGTCGTCGTCGGTCGCCCGCCGTGCGCGCACCGCGAGGAACGCGAGCAACAGGCCGCCCATCCACACGCTCGCGGCCATGAAGTGGAACCACTGCAGGCCGATATGGAGCGCCGGGGTCGCCGCAGCGGCGGCGTGACCTCCGAGGGCACGGACGAGCATGGCCGCCGCCGCGGTGACCCCGACCACGACGAGCGAGGTCCGGTCGCCCCTGCGCGCCGCAACGACGGCCGCGATCGCAGCGATGCCCACCCCGCCCAGCAGCCACAGGAAGTCCGCGCCCGTCGATGACGAAAGCAGATCGCCCATCGACACACCGATCGTCGCGCGCTCCGCCAGGAGCATCGCGACACCGCCGAGCACGGCGGCCGCGGCTCCGAACAGCAACACGGGCCGCCGGGCGGGCACGTTCCCCCCGAACGCGAAGGCCCCCACGACCGCCGCCGCGAACAGCATCGCAAGCCCCACGTACACGCCAAGCCTGCTCGCCACGCTCGCGACGGAGGGCGACGGCGTCGTCGGAACAGGGATGCTCGGGGTAACGACGGTGCCCGCCGCGACGTTGACGCCGAAGCTGAACGCGTTGGCGGTGGCGTGACCGTCTGCCTCTGATACGACGCGCCAGCTGACGGTGTACACGCCGTCGGGGAGGTCCGCGGGCAGGGGGATCCGGAGCTGGTCGCCGTGACCGGGTACCGCCTCGGCCGGCCCTGCCTCCACGGGGTCGCCGTTGACGTCCAGCACGTGGGCGAGCGACAGCTTCGGATCGGGCGGCTCGGTGAAGGTCATGATGACCTCGGTGGGGGGGCGGTCCAG
>CAZDXK010000339.1:0-2564 GCA_964509215.1 uncultured Actinomycetes bacterium
GTCGTCGAGCGCCAGGCGTCGGTTCGCCTCGAGCTCGGCCTCCTCCAGGATCTCCGGCGGGACGGCCGAAGGATGCGGGAAATCGAATCGGAGACGGCCGGGTGCGACGAGCGACCCCGCCTGACGCGCGTGCTCTCCCAACAGGTGCTTGAGCGTCCAGTGGACGATGTGGGTGGACGTGTGGGCGCGCGCCGTGGCCTCGCGCCGTTCGGGGTCCACCTTGCCGTGCGCCTCCTGGTCGGTGCGGACCTCTCCCGACTCCACGAGGCCGAAGTGCATGATCGCGTTCGGACCGGCCCACTGGGCGTCGACCACACGGATCACGCCGGTCGCCGTACCGATCGTGCCGTGATCGCCGATCTGTCCCCCGCCCTCCGCATAAAACGGCGTGACGTTCAGGAAGACGCGGACGTCCTCGCCCTCCTCGGCCACCGGGAGCTCTCGGCTCTCGTCGTCGAGCATCGCAACGATCTTCGCTTCGGCCTCTAGGTGCCGGTAGCCGACGAACTCGGTCGGCGGCACGGCGCCCGCGTCCAGGCCGATCGGCACCTTCTTCGCCGCCCCTCGGGCGCGCGCCCGCTGCTCCTCCAGAAGCTCCGTGAAGCGTTCTACGTCGACCTCGAGCCCCGCCTCGGCGGCCAGCTCTTCCGTGAGCTGCAATGGGAACCCGAAGGTGTCGGAGAGCTTGAACGCGTCATCGCCCGACAGGACCTTGCGCTCCTCGTTCTGCTCGACGGCCTTCTCGAAGAGCTGCAATCCCTGGCGGAGGGTGGCGGCGAACCGCTCCTCCTCGGATGTCGCCACCTGCAGGACGAACGCTTCGTTCTCGCGCGGCTCGGGGTAGACATCGCCCATCAGCTCGACGGTCCGGCGGACGAGCGGCTCAAAGACGGTGCCCTCGATACCCAGGCGACGAGCGTGCATGACGACCCGGCGGAGCATCCGGCGCAGGATGTACCCGCGTCCTTCGTTCGACGGCTGGACGCCGTCGGCGATCAGGAACGTGGTGGCGCGGCCGTGCTCCGCGATCACCTTCAGCGAGACGTCTTCGCGCTCATCGGCGCCGTGGCGCTTCCCGGACAGGGACTCGACCACCTCGATCAACGGCACGAACAGATCCGTGTCGAAGATGCTGTCCTTGTCCTGCAGCACCGTCGCGACGCGTTCGAGGCTCGATCCGGTATCGATGTTCTTCGCGGGGAGCTCGCGGAGGATCTCGGCGTCGCCGTTCACTTCCTCCTGCATGAACACGAGGTTCCAGATCTCCATGTAGCGATCCTCGTCGACCGCCGGTCCCCCCTCGGGACCGTATTTCGCGCCTCGATCCACGAAGATCTCGCTGCACGGACCCGCCGGGCCCGCCGCGTGCGTCCACCAGAAGTTATCGTCCTTGCCGCGACGAACGATCCGCTCCGTCGGGACCCCGAGCTCCTGCCAGATCCCGATGGACTCATCGTCGGTTCCGTAGACCGTGGTCCAGATGCGATCTGGGTCGATCCCCCATCCTTCAGTGACGAGCTCGAGGCCCCACGCGCATGCCTCGGCCTTGAAGTAGTCGCCGAACGAGAAGTTCCCGAGCATCTCGAACATGGTCAGGTGACGCGCCGTGTGGCCGACGTTCTCGATGTCGTTGGCGCGGAAGCATTTCTGACACGACACCGCCCGCAGGAACGGCGGCTCGGCCTGCCCCAGGAAGTACGGGATGAATTGGTTCATACCGGCGTTGGCGAGCAGCAAGCCGGACCCGGGAGACGGGATCAACGACGAGGACGGAACGCGGCGATGTCCGCGCTCTTCGAAGAACGACAGGAACGACTCGCGGATGCGGTGACTCTCCACGGTTGCGAGTCTACCGACGGCTAGACGGCGGGCGGGTCGTCCCGGCGCGGGGTGGGTATCTCCCCCCGGAGCTCGCGCTCACGATCCTCCATCGCCTGGCGTCCCTCGGCGATCGACTCGGATACGAGCTTGCCCAGGTCAAGGAGCCCGCTCTTCGCCTCGCGGGCGAGCGTCGCAGGCGCCACACGTGCGGCCTGCTTGCGGGTCCACTTGGACGCGATCACCGCGCTCGCCGCACCGGCGCCGAGCCCGAGCGCCACCCAGAACCCTCGGCGGAACACTGGCCCTCCGCTAGCCGGCCGGGGGCGACTTCGGCTTGCGCTTCTTGAGCCGGCTCGCGCCCTTCCGCAGGCCCGCCCCGACCGAGATGATCTTCACGAGCGGACTGGCCGCGGCCTGCTCGACCAAACCGGAGAGACGCTCGACCCGCTCCAGGATGCCGTCGATCCGGTCGATCTCGCGGTTCGTCCGCTCCACGGACCCACGGACCTCACGCAGCAGCGGCACGGTCTCCTCGCGCGTCGCGTCGATCATCATCTTGGTGCTCTCCAGCACGCGGAAGGTGTTGAGCAGCACGATGCACAGGAACAGGACGAGCAGGCCCCAGAACGCAGCCAGGATGATCAACGCGGTGTCGCCGGCGCCGAGCGCGAGAAGCGCCATGGTCTCGTCCCCTTCGTGGTCGATGGTCGGGTTCCCCGGGTCGCCGCGTAGCATACCCACGC
>CAZDXK010000340.1:0-2543 GCA_964509215.1 uncultured Actinomycetes bacterium
GCTGGAACTGCCCGCTCATGCCGAAATGCGTGACCAGCACGTCGCCGGAGTCGAGCGGCATCACGAGGTACTTGCCACGACGTTCGACCTTGGTGATCTTCCGTCCCGCCAGCCGCGACGTGAAGTCCTTGCGCTTCGCGTGGCGGCGGATAACTCGCATCGCATTCTTGGAGGGCTTGACCTCGGCCTCTTTGATCCGGCGACCGACGACGTCTTTCTCTAGGTCACGGCGCATCACCTCGACCTCAGGCAGCTCCACTCGTCCCCCCTACGATCCCGCTCTGGCCAGGCGTTCGGAGATACGAGCGTGTGCCACCCGTGCCGCCTGCTGCTCCGCTTCCTTCTTGGAGCGTCCCGTCCCGTTGCCGAACGGTTCTCCTGCCACGTAGACCGTGGCCGTGAACTCCTTGGCATGGTCCGGGCCGCGCTCCTCCAGCCGGTACTCCGGCATCGAGCTGAGCGCTTGTGACGCCAGCTCCTGCAGGATCGTCTTGTAGTCCCGGTCCCCCTCGCCTCGGACGTACGCCTCCATGCGGGGACGGAAGAGCCGTTCGATCAGCTCGCGCGAGACGTCGAGCCCCCGGTCGAGGTAGATGGCGCCGAACACCGCCTCGAGCGCGTCGGCCAGGATGCTCGCCTTGTCGCGGCCGCCGGAGAGCTCTTCCCCCTTGCCCAGCAACACGATGTCCCCGAGGCCGAGCGAGCGGGCGACGTCGGCGAGCGCGGACATGTTGACGATCGCGGCCCGGAGCTTGGCGAGCGCACCCTCGGGAAGCTCGGGGAACGTCGCGTACGCCATGTCGGTGACGATGAGACCGAGCACCGAATCACCGAGGAACTCCAGCCGCTCGTTCGTGACCTCCGTGCCGTGCTCGAACGCGTGGGACCTGTGCGTGAGCGCGGCCTGGCGAAGGGTGGCATCGGAGAACGACACGCCGAGGGCGCGGTCCAGGGACTCGGGCGGGACCTCGACGGGCGCGGAGCTCACGAAGTTACTCGACCTCGACGGCCTGCCGGCCGGCGTAATAGCCGCAGTTGCCGCACACCCGGTGGGGAAGCTTGGGTTGATGGCACTGCGGGCACTCCGCGTACGGCGGGGCCTCGCTCTTCCAGTTCGCGGCGCGCTTGGCGCTCCGCGTCTTGCTCTGCTTCTTCTTCGGGACGGCCATGTGGTCCTTCCTTCCTCACGTCTTCGGCCAAGGTCTTCAGGTGGGTCATCAGTTCCGGTCCTCGAGCTCGTGAAGCACGAGCTCTAGGTCGGCCCAACGTGGATCGACCTCGGGGTGATCCCCGAGGCACTCCCCGAGGTTGCGGTCGCCGCCGCACACGCTGCAGAGCCCCTGACAGTCGGGGCTGTGCAGCGGGGAGAACGGCAGCTCCAGGCCGAGCGCGTCACGGACCATCTGCTCGGGATCCAGCCACCCCTCGACATCGAGCGGGTACACGTCCTCGTCGTCGGGCTCGGGAGCGGTCGAGAAGAGCTCGTGCACGTCGACGCGGATCGGCTGTTCGAAGTCCTTCAGACAGCGCGCGCACCGCAGGGCGAACGTGCCGTCGAGGTGGCCCGTGACGAGGATGCCCTCGACCACCGACTCCAGCAGCAGGTCGCCCTGGACGGGCTCGTCGGTCTTGAGCGTCGCGACCTCCGTCCCAAGGTCCTCGAGCGTCCCGCCCACGTGCGAGAGTCGCGAGATCCCCGGGTGTCCGATGAGATCGCGAACGTCCATCGGCTCGATCGTCATCGCTCCTCCTCGGCGTCGAACAGCTTCGCCTCCGGATCGTCGCCGAACTCTTGCTCGGCGGCCGTGGTCGGCGCGCGGAGACGGTCGCGGCCGACCTCCACCTGGTCGAGCGTCTTCGCGAGCGCGCGCGACGTGGTCTGCGATTCCTCGAGGATCCGGCGCAACGCGATCTCGAACTGCGCGAGCTTGGCGTCGACGTAGCGCTCGGCCTCGGCGCGAGCGTCGAGGGCAACCTGCTCGGCCTCCGCGACGATCCGGTCCGCCTCCTCCTCCGCCCGGTGGACGACCTCCTCCTTGCGTGCCATCCGCAGCTGGTCCTCTCGCGCCTGCTCCACGATCCGTTCCGCGTCCTGGCGTGCCTTCCCCAGGAGCTCCTCGCGATCCTTCACGATCCAGCGAGCCTGCTTGATCTCCTCGGGCAACGTCTCCTGCATCTCCCGAAGCATGTCCAAGACCTCGTCCCTGTTGAGGAGAGCCGACGAGGACAGCGGCATCGACTTGGCCTCGCGCACCATCTCTTCGAGCTGCTGGAGACGCCCCGCGAGATCCATCAAGCCCCCACCCCTAAGCGGTCGATGAGGCGCTTGCGGACGTGGTCGGGCACCAGCCCCTCGACGTCTCCGCCGAAGCGCGCGACCTCCTTCACGAGCGACGACGAGAGGAAGGACCACTTCGGGTTCGTGGGCATGAACAGCGTCTCGACCGCCCCGAGGCGGAGGTTCATCTGCGCCATCTGGATCTCGTACTCGTAGTCGGACACCGCTCTCAGACCCTTCACGATGGATGTCGCACCCTGCACCT
>CAZDXK010000341.1:0-2539 GCA_964509215.1 uncultured Actinomycetes bacterium
CGGCCGATCCTCCGGGTCTTTCGCCAAGAGCCCGTGCACGATCGACGCGACCGCGCTCGGGATGCCAGGCACTAACGTCTCGATCCGGGTCGGTTCCGTGTGCACGTGGTGGTACGTCAGCGACATCGCGTCATCGCCCTCGAACGGAGGACGGCCGGCGAACATCTCGAACATCACGCAGCCGAGGGCGTAGAGGTCGGCACGAGCGTCGACCGGGTCCCCACGGACCTGCTCCGGAGCAACGTACGGAGCCGATCCGAACATCTCGCCGGTGCGCGTCAACGCCGGATCCGACGCGATGCGCGCGATGCCGAAGTCGCCGATCTTGATCGCTCCGGACGCGGTGATGAACACGTTCGAGGGCTTCAGGTCGCGGTGCACGATCCCCTCCGCGTGCACGGCCGCCAACCCTGACGCGATCCCGGACGCGATCTCGAACGTCCGCATCGGCGGCAGGCCGGCCTCCAGCTCAAGCGCGTCGCGGAGCGTGGTCCCGTCGACGAGCTCCATCACCAAGAAGGGCTGTCCATCGTCCTCGATCGCATCGAACACGGTCACGACGTTGGGGTGGTTCACACGGGCGAGCGCTCGCCCCTCGCGAGCGAAACGCGCACGAGCCGTGCCGTCCGCGATCGTCGCCGACGGCATGCGCTTGACCGCGACGAGACGTCCCAGCACGAGGTCTGTGGCCACGAACACCTCGGCCATGCCCCCCACTCCCAGCCACGAATCGAGCCGATACCTCGAGGCCATGACCAGGGGAAGCATGAGGTTCGTGGAACCTATCGAGTCACGATCCACACGACAACGCTACCCGAGCCGGACGAGAGCCAACCACCGCCGTCATCGTGGCGGAACGGAAGGGGTTCAGACTCCGCCTACGGTCTCCAACCCGTAGCGCTCGATGTCGGCTCCGATGTCAAGCGCGCGCATCCGCGTCTTGGCCTCGACGACATCGTCCGTCAGGAACCGCTGGGGCACGAGCCAGCAGACCTCGAACTCCAGTCCGTCGGGATCCTTGCCGTACAGCGCCTTCGTGGTGCTGTGGTCCGTCGCCCCGACGAGCGCGCCGGCGTCGGCGAGCTTCGTCGCGATGTCTCGCAGGTCGGCGAGCGTCTGGACCTCCCATGCGATGTGGTAGAGCCCCACGGTTCCGCGACCGGCGGTCGAGTCTCCCGCCGACGCTCCGATCTCGAAGATGCCCAGGTCGTGATCGTTCGTCGAGTCGGGGGCCTGCAGGAACTTCGCGCCCGGCATCTCGCTCACGACCCGGAACCCCAGAACGTCTCGGTAGAACGCGAACGTGCGATCCACGCTCCGGACGTACAGCACCGCGTGGTTCATCCGTTTGATCGCCATCGATCTCTCCTTCTCGGTCGCCGACAACCAAGCGGCGAGCGCTCTTCTTCCCATCATGATCCTCCTCGTCCAGGCGCACATCCGGCGTCGGGGGCCCGCCCTATGCTGCGTGGATGGGTTGTCCGGTGTGCGGCCATCCGCTCCCCCCCGGGGCGCGCTTCTGCCCCAACTGCGGGGCCGTCGTAGCTACCCCGCTCGGGACCGAAGAACGCAAGATGGTCACCGTGCTCTTCGCCGACCTCGTCGACTCCACCGGCCTCGCCCAACGCCTGGACCCCGAGCGCGCACGTGAGGTTCTCGGGAGGTTCTTCGACGCGGCGACGGAGGAACTGCAGGCGCTCCGCGGGCGCCAAGAGAAGTTCATCGGCGACGCCGTGATGGCGGTGTTCGGCCTGCCGACGGTCCACGAGGACGACGCGCTCCGCGCGGTGCGCGCCGGTCTGGCCATCCGCGGACGTCTCCGGCGTGTGGGCAGCGCGCTCGGACTTGCAGAACCGCTCGAGGTACGGGTGGGGATCGAGTCCGGCGTGGCCGCGACCGGCCTGGGGCCGGCGGGTCAGCTCCTCGTCACCGGACCCGTCGTGAACGCGGCGGCGCGACTCCAGACGGCGGCAGGCCCCGGGGAGGTGCTCGCGGGAGAGACGACGCATGAGCTCACCGAGACCGAGGTGGCGTTCGGCGAGCGACGGAACATCCGAGCGAAGGGCTTCACGCTCGACCTCGCCGCCCACCCGGTCGAGGGACTGACGACGCGTTCCGCCCGCCGGACCATCCCGCTCGTCGGCCGTTCGAGCGAGTTGACGATCCTCCGCGAATGCCTGGCCCGCTCGATCACGACACGCAGGCCCGTGCTGGTGACCATGGCCGGCGAAGCCGGGATCGGCAAGTCCCGACTCGCCGACGAGCTGATCGCCGGCCTCGACGAAGGGGTGACGTTCCTGGTGGCTCGCCCCCGCTCGCATGCCGAGACAGCGACGTTCGCTCCACTCGTGTCCGTGGTCGGCGACCTCGCACAGATCGACGACGAGGACCCGCCGGACAAGATCCAGCAGCGCCTCCGCGAGTTCGTCGGCCGCAACGTGGAACCGCACGAGATCGATCGCGTCACCGACCGACTGGGTCTGCTGTTCGGGGTTTCCGAGCACCGCGATGAGTCCACCTTCGTTCACGATGTGCACGC
>CAZDXK010000342.1:0-2520 GCA_964509215.1 uncultured Actinomycetes bacterium
TGAACCGTCCGCTGGTGCTGCTCGCCGACGAGCCCACCGGCAACCTCGATCCGAACACCAGCGTGGACATCATGCGGCTGCTGGACAAGGTGAACAGGATCGGTACCACCGTGGTCATGGCCACGCACGACCAGGCGATCGTCGACGCCATGCGCAAGCGCGTGGTGGAGCTGGACAAGGGCCACGTCATCCGCGACCAGGCGCGCGGGGTGTACAGCTGATGGCGCTCGGCCTCCAGAGCTACTTCCGAGAGACGGCGTCGGGTCTCCGTCGCAACGGCATCGTGGCGTTCGCCGCCATGTCCACCGCGTTCATCGCGCTCTTCCTGTTCGGGCTGGCGCTCCTGATCGCCCGTGAGTTCAACCTGGTGATCGAAGCCCTGACCGGCAACGTGCAGGTCGGCGTGTACCTCACCGACTCGGCGAACGCGGACACCGTGAACCTTCTCACGACGAAGCTCCAGGCTCTTCCGGCGGTCGGCGAAGTCACGTACGAGAGCAAGGCAGAGGCGTGTGCGAGGTTCCACGAGCTGTTCGCGAACCAGCCGGTCTTCGTCGAGGGGATCGATTGCGTGAAGAACAATCCGCTGCCCGCGTCCCTCCGGGTCAACCTCGTTGACACGTCGCAGTTCGAGCAGATCGCCGTCGCGATGGGCTGCAGCACCGACGCCGTCGGCAAGCAGTCGTGCGGACCGGGGGTGGAGACGGTGCAGGATTATCGAGATCTGCTATCGCGACTCGTCGCGATCACGCGCGTCCTTTCCATCGGGATCCTGTCGATCGCCGCGATCATGCTCGCCTCCGCGGTCGCGTTGATCGCGAACACGCTTCGGATGGGGATGTTCGCGCGGCGCAAGGAGATCGGCATCATGCGCCTGGTGGGCGCCACGAACTGGCGCATCCGCGTGCCGTTCCTGATCGAGGGGTTGGTCGAAAGCCTCCTGGGCGCCGCGGCGGCGATCTTTGCCCTCTTCCTTCTGAAGGTGGTCTTCATCGATCGGCTGCGCGACGAGATCCGGTTCTTCCCGTTGATCCAGAACCAGGACGTGCTTGCGGTCGCGCCGTGGATCCTGATCGCCGCCACCGTCATCGCGGTGATCGCCGGCACGATCGGGATGCGTCGGTTCCTCGACGTCTGAGGCGGACGCGATGAGTCCGCAACCCGACGGAGAGAAGACCGTCGCCAGCAACCGGCGCGCGCGTCACGACTACGACATCCAGGAGCGGTTCGAGGCCGGCATCGTCCTGACAGGGTCGGAGGTGAAGTCCCTGCGGCAGGGTCGCGCGTCGGTCGCCGAGGCGTACGCCCGCGTGCAGGGCGGCGAGCTCTGGCTCGAGCAGATGCACATCCCGCCGTACGAGCAGGGCGAGAAACGCGGCTACGATCCGCTGCGTCCACGGAAGCTGCTGCTGCACCGCAAAGAGATCGAACGGCTGATCGGGAAGCAGAAGGAGCAGAGCCTGGCGCTCGTGCCGATGCGCGTGTACTTCTCGCACGGCCTGGCCAAGGTCGAGCTGGGGCTCGGGCGTGGTAAGCGCGAGTACGAGAAGCGCCAGGCGACGCTGAAGCGTCAGCACGAGCGCGAGATGGAGCGGGCCGTCGGCCGCCGCCGTTGACCGCGCTCAGGCGGGCGATGGGCCACGAACGCCAGGCGGGTCGGTCGGTTCGTCCTAACCTTCCGGCGGACTAGGTGTTCGGCGCGCTCGCGGGTTCGTCCAATCCCTGCTGGACCCGTTGCAGCAGGCGGACGAGCCGGCGAAGATCCACATCGGACAGCTCGGACATCCACACCTTCTCCTGCTGGTGGACGGTCTGACGGACCTCCGCCAGGACGCTCAGGCCCTCGGGCGTGATCCCCACGATGAGGCTGCGCCGGTCGCGCGGATGAGCGCTCCGTCGGACGAGGCCACGCCGCTCGAGCGAGTCGACCAGGCCGGTGACCGTGGCGCGCGTGACGATCAGCCGGTCTCCGATCGTGCTTGGGGCCATCGGTCCATGGTCGCGGAGGAGCCCCAGGACCAGGCCGCCCGCCGAGCTCACGGGCCGGGGTCGACGCGGCGCCGCAGGTGTGGATCTGCGAGGACGAGGAGTCCGAGAAGTACTGAGGCGGCGTCACCGGCTGGTCAAGGCCTCGTCCGAGCTCGGCCGTATACTTCATGAGACAACTGCATATGGGGGTGTACTGGCTTCGACTTGGACGTTCATCGACTGGGAGAAGCGGGCCGAGATCCCGGATGTCTCGTTAAACGCCGGATCAACACAAGCGCCGATAACTACGCGCTCGCTGCTTAATTAGTTAAGTAGCCGTCCCCTCCGGGTCGCCTGCGACCGGAGGACGGACGTCGTAAGCAGGCTCACGGCAGCGGTTCCGTCCGGGGGCCGCCGTCGAACATCGAACCCGGGCTGGCCTCGAGGTCCTCTGCCGGTGGGAGCCTCGAGGTGAGATCTACCACCTGGCTGCGCCCGGAGAAGATCCAGTCGGTCGCTCAAGGACGCGGGTTCGAATCCCGCCACCTCCAC
>CAZDXK010000343.1:0-2504 GCA_964509215.1 uncultured Actinomycetes bacterium
CCGGTCGCGGCGGCCCAGGCGGCTTCGAGGCGGTCCGGGCCGAAGACGGCCTTCGGGATGTAGGCGGCGGCGCCGCACTCCGCCGCGCGAGGGGCGTACTCTTCCTCCTCGTACGTGGACAGCAGCAGCACGACCACAGCGTTCGATCCCGCGACGGCGCCGCTCAGGATCTGCCGGGTCGCGTCCAAGCCGTTGATACCGGGAAGGTTGACGTCCATCAGGACCAGGTCGGGGGCGAGCTGAGCCGCCATCGTCACGGAGTCCTCTCCCGTCTCGGCCTCGCCCACGACGTCGAAGCCCTCCGTGGCCTCCACCACCATGCGGGCGGCCATCCGGAACGGCTCTTGGTCGTCGACGATCAGTACGCGAACGGTCATGGGCTCTCTCGGCTCTAGCGTCCCACCAGGCCGGATCGAACGCCAGTAGTGCCAGCACCACTTCTCCGTGGCCTCCGGCCGTTGCGTCCGGCCGTTGCGTCCGGCCGCCGCGTGGAGGTGGCGGGCGCTACGCCGCGAGCTCGGCCAGACGGAGGAAGGCGCGCTCGAGCAGGAGTCGCGGGTTGAGGTTGAGATCCTCCGCCAGATCCGCCCGGGCTTGCTCGATCCCCGCGAGCCCGCGGGCGGCGCGTACGACGCTCAACCGATCGTCCGGCACCAGGTCGGGGTTCATGAAGAGATCGGGACCTCCGCCGATGGCAGAAGCGATGCGATCGCGCAGCAGCGACGACACGGCCAGCAGCTCCCAGTCGACGTAGTCGCGCTCCGCACGTCGCTCGCGCCGATGGAACCGGGTCTCGATCCGCCTCATCGCTCCCCGGTAGGCGTCCTCGGGCCGTCCCTTCTCGTCCACGAAGGGCGCGAGCGCCATCTCGAGCTCGGCTTTGAGTCCCTTCTTGTAGTCGGCGGCCGCCGCCAGCACGACGTCGGCCGCCTCGAGCGCCCCGGTGGGGCCCTCGGCGGCGAGCGAGACGGCCCGCTCCGCGGTTTCTCGGAACCGGAGGCCGTCGACGGCGGTCGCCAGGCGCCGCGCCCTGCCCAGGTTCCCTCCGGCCAGGCGGGCCGCCAGCCGTGCCCGCGTCTCGTCGATCCCCTCGTGGGCGAGCACCTCGACGACGAACGTCTCGGATAGGGCCGTGAACGTGACCAGGTGGCACCGGGATATCACCGTATCCGGCAACTCGTGCGCACGGGCCGACATCAGCAGCAGCACGGAGTCGGCGGGGGGCTCCTCGAGCACCTTGAGGAGCGTATCCGCCGCGGCGGGCGACAGGCGGTCGGCTTCGCGGATCAGGAACACCTTGCGACCCGGTTCGGGAGGCGTCCGGTACGCGGGCGTCCAAACCTCCTCTCGGACGGTGTCCACGTGGATGTCGCGACCCTCGGGCTCCACCAGGAACACGTTCGGATGGTGATCCTCGAGCACCAGGCGACACGCGCGGCAGGCCCCGCAGCCACCTTCCGGGCACAGGAGCGCCGCGACGAACGCCCTGGCCGCGATCGACTTGCCGGACCCCTCAGGACCCGCGAAGACGTAGGCATGATGCGGCCGCTGCGCCGCTCCGGTCAGGAACGTCATGGCCGCGTCTTGTCCGGGCACTCGATCGAGGACGGCGCTCACCTCGCGAGATGCTACCCGGCCGGGCCGACCGAACCGTCCACGGATCCAGCCGGGTCGTCCTCGGGGTCCTTCAACACACGTTGCAGCGCTTCCTTCACGCTCTCGAAGACCTCTGCGGGAGCCTTGTCTGCGTCGACCACCACGAACCGTTCCGGATGCTCCTCGGCGATCTTCAGGTAGGCGTCGGAGACCTTCGCGTGGAAATCTTGCCCCTCCAGCTCCATCCGGTCGGGCGCTTCGGTCGATCGGAGCAAGCCCAGCTCGGGCTCGACGTGCAACAGGATCACGAGATCCGGGAAGAGGCCCTGCGTCGCCCATACGTTCAGCGTCAAGACGTCCTGCTCGCCCAGGCCGCGCGCCCAGCCCTGGTACGCGAGCGACGAGTCGAGGTAGCGATCGGAAAGGACGATCTTGCCCTCGGCGAGCGCCGGCCGGATGATCGACGTGACCGTCTGCGCGCGGCTCGCGGCGAACAACAGCGCCTCGGCGCGGGCGTCGAGCTTCCCGGTCTTCGGGTCGAGCAGCATCTGCCGGATCCGCTCACCGAGCTCGGTTCCCCCGGGCTCGCGCGTCACGAGCACGTCCAGACCGAGCGACCTGATGTACTCCTCGGCCAGCCGGATCTGCGTGCCCTTGCCCGCCCCCTCCACGCCCTCGAGCGCGATGAACAACCCCGTGGCCGGCGGCCGCTTCAGCTTCGGCACGAGTGTGAGTGGTTGTGGACGGGAGAGCCGGTGTCGCCGCAACAGGCGGCGCGTGTTGAGCCCCGCGGCCAGCGCGAGCAGACCCGCGGTCCACAGCGCCAGTCGGGTTCCCGACAGATCGATCCGATGGCCGCCGACCTCGAACTGGTAGTCGCCATAGACGCTCGACAGGATAGGGAAGAC
>CAZDXK010000344.1:0-2472 GCA_964509215.1 uncultured Actinomycetes bacterium
GGGTAGGGTCGCTTGTTGGACGGGCAGTTCGGACGGCCGCAGAGCGGCTCGCCGACGCGCCGGCACATCTTGTGTTTGGGTCCGATCTTGTCCATGCGGTCGCTCAGCGTACCAAAGCTTCTGCGTTCGTGACCTGCGACGATGCTTCCGAGCTGCGAGGATGCCACGTCATGGACACGCAGGAACGAGCCGTCGGAAGCGTGCTCGGCCTTGCCCTCGGCGACGCGCTGGGAGCCCCGTTCGAGTTCCGGCGTGCCGCCCAGGTGCCTGACCCATTCCCCGCGTTCGAGCTCAAGTGGATGGGCCTCCCTCCGGGCTCCACGACGGACGACACCGCCATGGCGCGCAACCTCGTCCGCTCGCTCGTCGAACGCGGCGCGCTGGACACGAACGATGTCCTCGCGCGGCACGTCGTGTGGCTCGGGACCCGTCCGCCGGACGTCGGGAACCTCACGCGGATCGTGCTCTCGCGCGCGGCCGAGGGCGCTTCGGACCCGGCGCGCGAGTACGTCGAGCAACGTGGCCCAGAGGTGAGCGCCGGCAACGGATCGGTGATGTATTGCGCGCCGCTCGGCGTGGCGTACGCGATCCGGCCGGACGAGCTGTTCGAGCTCGCTCCCGCGCTCTCCGCCGTCACGCATTGGGACGAGCGGTGTCGCACCGCGTGCCTCGCGGTCACGCTTGCTGTCGCCGCGCTCGTCCGCGGCGAACCGGGCGACCGCGCGGTGATCGACGCGGTGACGGCGGTCGCTGAACGCGAGGGCGGCGAGGAGTTGGAGTACCTGGTCGAGCAGGCGGGCCGCGCGCGACCGATCGATGGCCCAGACATGGGCTTCACGCTCTTCACGGCCGGGCTGGCGCTGCAGGTCGCCGCGGAGCAGCCGGCGTTCGAAGACGGGTTGCGGCACGTGGTCGGGCTCGGCGGCGACACGGACACGAACGCGGCGGTCGCGGGCGCGCTCCTCGGGGCGCTGCACGGCCGCTCGGGGCTGCCGGCGACGTGGCTCGACCGTCTGAGTGGTCGGGCCGCGATCGAGGCCGAGGGGCGCGCGCTTGCGGAGCTGGCCGAGCGGCGAGCCTGACGAGTCCGGCAGAATAGGCCCATGGCCGAGCCAGACGATTCCGGCGAGGGGGTGAGGAGGTCACGATGGAGCCGAACGAGATCTTCGAGCTGATCATCAAGGCCGACGAGAAGATCAAGTACGCGAAGCCCGGCAAGGGGGATCTGAGGGCGGGACAGGCACGTGAGCTGCTCGAGCGGGCAAGGGACGCGGCGCGCGAGATCAACAACGACGCGCTGGTGACGCAGGCGGAGAGACGGCTGGCCGATCTGGAAGCGCTGGCGGGCGAGGCAGATCCCGGCTGACGGGAGCCCCCGACGATCGTTCAGCCGATGCGGCCGCCCCAGTCGAAGTACTCCCAATAGACGGGGCGGATCCCCACCGCCCCGCTCGGCCCGGGGTGGCTGGCGTTGATCATGGAGTTACCCCCGAGGTAGATCGACACGTGGCTAACCGGAGAGTAGAAGAACATCAGATCGCCCGGCACCAACTCGCTCTGAGACAGACGCGGCAGCATCTCCGACATCATCGCGGACGAATGCGGAAGGGAGATGCCCGCCTGGGCATACGCCCACAGCACCAGACCGGAGCAGTCGAAGCCGACGTTCGGATCCGCGGATCCCCAGACATAGGGCGTCCCGATCTTCGACTGCGCTGCGGCGATGGCGATCTGGGTGATGCTCGCATCCGGCGGGGGAACGAAGACGCCGCCGCCGTTCGATCCCGAGGAGGAGCCGCCAACCGACGTCGGATCGGCCGACACAGCTGCCGCCTCTGCCGCGGCTTGCGCAGCCAGAGCGTTCTTGTAGCTGGTGCTCAGCTGGGAGTACAGCGCCTGCTGGTCCGAGATGGCCGCCTCGATCTGGCTCCTTTGTCTCGCTATCTCTTCCAAGGTGGCCTGGCGCTCCGTGAATACCTGGCCGTACTGCTCGGCGGCCCATCGGGACTTCTGACCGGCGATCTGGGCCTCCGTGGCAAGGTCGGCGTCGTCCTGGGCGAGTGCCCCCATGAACTGCAGACGGTCGGAGAACTCCGTGAAGCTCTCGGCTCCCAGGAGGACATCCAGTTGCGAGCCCATGCCGGTGAATGCGGCGACGGCCCGACTGGACAACTCGGCCGTGGCACGTGTGGCGATCGCGTCCGCGGCCTGCTTGGCCTGTTTCGCCTCGAGGAGCTTCGCCTCGGTCAACTGCAGACGCACCTGCGCCTGGTTGTAGAGCTCGACCAGCTGTTCCAAGCCCCGGTTGAGGTCGTCCAGCTTGGCTTTGGCGGCCTCGACCTGCGCTTTCGAGGGAGCGGCCGAAGAGACCGACACCGAGATGGCGACGCTGGGTACGGCGAGTATCGCGGCTACCACGAGCCGCAGGATCGTCTTGCGCGAGCTTGTCATCTGCCCCCGGTAGTCGATGTG
>CAZDXK010000345.1:0-2453 GCA_964509215.1 uncultured Actinomycetes bacterium
CGCCGGTCAGGTGGCGCCGGAGCGACACCGCGACCCGGCCGCCCTCCGCTACGCGGTCTCGTTCGTGGACGACGCCTACGGCCGCTCCGTGGCGTCGGGCGCCATCGCCGAGCTGCGGGCTCGCGGGCTGACCGACGTGGGGAACTTCGGGTACGACTTCCGCACCGTCGACATGGCGAAGCTCGTCCGCCGGATCGCCGCCGCGGATCCCGACGTGCTGTTCGTATCGGCCTACCTCGAGGACGCGATCGCGCTCCGGCGACAGTTGGTCGCCCAGGACGTCAAGCTGCTGGCGAACATCGGCACGTCGTCCAGCTACTGCATGCCGGCCTTCGGCGCGACGTTGGGCAAGGACGCGGTCGGCGTCTACGCTTCGGACAAGCCGTCGGCGTCGTCGATCAACCCATCCGGGTTGCGTCCCGAAGCCCGTGCGCTGCTGCAGCGTGCGAACGACGCGTACTACGCGAGATGGGACGAGGACATGAGCCCCGCCGCGCTCGCCGGCTTCTCCGCCGCGTGGGCGCTCTTCACCGACGTCCTCCCCGCCGCCTCGACGCTCTCCCCCGCCGACGTGGCCGCGGCCGCGCGGGCGATCGATCTGCCCCGCGGGAGCCTGCCGAACGGGAGCGGCCTGCGCTTCGGAGCCCCGGACACGCCGAACGCCGGCGACAACGTCGCCGCCGCCAGCGTGATCTGGCGATGGGTGGCGCCGGGAGAGGCAGCCGTCATCTGGCCGCCGACGTTCGCCACCGATCCTATGGATCCGAGCGTGTCGGACGCGTGGTGAGCCGGCGCAGCGCGGTCGTCGCCGGCCTGGTGAGCGTGGCGGTCTACGCCGGACTCGCCGCGTTGTCGGGGCATCTCTCGCCACTCGCCCGTGGGCCGCTCCTCGACGGGATCGGCCCACCGCAGCCCTACCGTTGGGTCCACCCGCCGCCCGACCTCGCGCCGGGCAACCAGCCGCCCTCGTCGGGCGTCTTCCACATCCCGCTCGATACCGGCGGGTCCCACCCGGTGGTGTTCGTGACCTCGGACAACCAGGTGACGGTCGTGGTGCCGAAGCATGCGTTCGACGACCGGCGCGGGCAGATCGAGGTCACGCTCGAGATCGCCCCGCTCGATCCCGCGACGCTCGGCCCCCCGGGCACGGACCTGACGGTCTTCGGCAACGCGTACCGGTTGCAGGCCACGTACATGCCGTCCGGCGACGACGCCACCTTGACGCTCCCTCTCGACGTGATCCTGCTCTACCCCGTCACACCCAACCTGCATGCGTCCGTCCACCAGCTCTACACGTCGCCCGACGGGACCACGTGGACCGCGCAGGAGGGGTCCGACGCGCTGGCGCAGCAACAGGCCGAGGGCCCCGTGCCCACGCTCGGTTTCGTGACGGTGGCGGGCGAGCCCGCCGCGTCGCCGGTGACGCCGGCGGGAGGATCAGGCGGTTCGGGCGGGTCGACGAGCACCGCCATCGTGCTGATCGTGCTCGCGGCGTGCGTGGGCCTGATCGGGCTCGGCCTGATCGTGCGGGGACGCGGGAGCCACTAGTCTGGTTCAGACTAGCCGCACGCGTCCACCAGCAACGGATAGGGATTGAGCGCGCCACCGACGATCGTGTACCCGTAGTAGCTCGTGGGCCATCCTGAGGGGAACGAGTTCGGATGGAACTCGAAGTGGTTGTGCGGCGGACCGCCTTGGGCATCGCCCGAGTCGCCCACGTACCCGATGATGTCGCCCGCCTGGACCGAACCGGTCGACTGGTCCGAGTAGGCCGACATATGCGCGTTGTAGGTGTAGCCGGGGACGCCCGTCACCACGACCGCCAGACCGCCGAGCCCGTTCGGGTTCTGGGTCGCGTAGCCGTCGAAGGTCGCGTAGATCGGCGTGCCCATAGGGGCCATGATGTCCACCCCGGCATGCAGGTGGTAACCGCCCGCGTAGCGAGGCGCGCCGAAGCCGTCGCCGTACGCGCGCGGTTGCCCGACCGGACAGACCTCGAGCGTTCCCGCCCACCCGGACGGCATCGCGACGGACGCGTGCGGAGAACCTCCGAACGAGAACTGCGAGTTCACCCAGGCCTGCCGTTGCGCCGAGAGCTTCTTGGCGAGCTTCTCGGCTTCCGCCTTCTTCGAGGCGATCTCGTTGTACTTCGACGTGGCCTGCCGGAGCAGATCCGCGATCTGCTGCCGCTTCTCCCGGACCTTGATGACCACCGCCTGCTGCGCGCTCTGCAGCGACTCGAGGTTCCGCTCCTTCGCCGAAAGGACGTTCTTGGTGTTCTGGACCTCCGTGGCCAGATCCGCGTCGTTCGCGGCGACGACGTTCACGTACTCCAACCGGTCCGTCAGGTCGGAGAACGACGAGGCGCCCAGGAGGAACTCCAGGTCCGATGCGGGTCCCTGCATGAACATGGTCCGGGCGCGCTCGTTCAGCTGCGCCACGATGGCGTTGTA
>CAZDXK010000346.1:0-2447 GCA_964509215.1 uncultured Actinomycetes bacterium
TCCACATCGCGACGGTGTTCGAGCGAGCCGCCGAGTTCGATCTGATCCACAACAACTTCGACTTCCTGCCGCTCACGTACAGCGGCCTGGTCGACACGCCGGTCCTCACCACGATCCACGGGTTCTCGTCGGAGAAGATCGTGCCGGTCTTCGAGCGATACGACGGCCGAGGGCACTACGTCGCGATCAGCGACGCCGATCGGCACCCCAGGCTCCACTACGAGGCAACGATCCATCACGGCATCAGGATGGAGACGTTCCCCCTCGTCGCGACGCCGGGGGACTACCTGCTGTTCTTCGGCCGGATCCACCCGGACAAGGGCACGGTCGAGGCGATCGAGGTGGCCGAGCGGGCCGGCTTGCCGCTGACGATCGCCGGGATCGTGCAGGACCAGGGGTACTTCGAGCGTTCCGTGGAGCCTCTCCTCGACGGGGATCGCGTCCGGTTCATCGGATCCGTAGGACCGGAGGAGCGTGGCGCCGTGCTGGGGGGTGCGCGGGCCCTCCTGCACCTGATCGAGTTCGAGGAGCCGTTCGGGTTCAGCGTTATCGAGTCGATGGCCTGCGGCACGCCGGTGGTCGCGACGCGTCGCGGATCGATGCCCGAGCTCGTCCTCGACGGTGTGAACGGCTATCTGGTGGATTCGCCGGACCAGGCGGTCGCGGCGATCGAGGAGGCGGGACGGCTGGACAGGAACGCCGTCCGAGCCTCGGTCGAGCGACGGTTCGACGTCTCCCGCATGGTCGAGGATTACATCGAGGTGTACCACCGGATCGTTGAGCGGGGCGCGGGCGCGTGACGGCCGACACGCCAGACGCGAGCGAGCCGTTCCGGGTCGGCATCAACTACTGGCCAGCACGCACCGCGATGCGGTGGTGGACCATGTTCGACGAAGGGGAAACCGCCGAGGACTTCGCGCGGATCGCGGCCGGCGGGTTCGACTCGGTACGCGTGTTCCTGCTGTGGGAGGCCTTCCAGCCGGAGCCCGATCGCGTCGATCCTCGGATGCTCGACCGTCTGGTCACGGTGACAGACCTCGCACGGGACGCCGGCTTGGACATCATGCCGACGCTGTTCACCGGGCATATGAGCGGAGTCGACTGGATCCCCGATTGGGCTCTGGGAGGCGTGGAGCGCGATGCGCGCTTCCGGGTCGTGTCAGGCGGGCGTGTCGTCGAGGACGGACTACGGAACTGGTACCTCGACGACGGAGTCGCGCGAGCCCAGGCGCTGTTGGCGGGCCGTGCCGCGGAGGCGCTCGCCGGACACGGAGCGTTGTGGGCATGGGATCTGGGCAACGAGAACTCGAATTGCGTCGTCCCAGGCGATCGGCAGCTCGCGCGTCGGTGGTTGTCGCGGATGACTTCGGCGATCCGCGCGGCGGACGGCGCCGCCCTGGTCACGATCGGGATCCACATGGAAGACCTGGAGGAGGATCGGCGGCTGGGGCCGCGCGAGGCCGCGGAGGCTTGCGACTTCCTCACGATGCACGGGTACCCGATCTACGCGCGGTGGGCGCGGAGCGGTACCGACGAGGCGCTGGTGCCGTTCCTGGCGCGCGTCACGCGATGGCTGGGAGGCGGGGGCGATGTGCTCTTCACGGAGTTCGGCCTCCCCACGTACCGCGAGGGCGATCGGGCGAGCGAGCATGCGCGGACGCAGAGTGCCTCGCCGCTTGTCGAGGAGGCCGAGGCCGCGGAGTACGTCCGACGGGTGCTGCCGGGACTGCGCCGGGCGGGGGCGACCGGCGCGATGCTCTGGTGCTACTCGGACTACGACGCGGGATCGTTCGAGCACCCGCCGCTGGACGAGGCGATCCACGAGCGATCGTTCGGCCTCTGGCGAGCCGACGGAACGCCGAAGCCGGCGGTCGAGGTGGCGAGGTCGTTCGCCGGCGCGACACTGCTCCCAACTCCCGATCCCGAACCCTGGATCGACATCGAGCGTGAGCGCTACTGGGAGCGGCCGGGCGTCGAGCTGGCGCGACTGTACGAGCGCTACCTCACGGGTGCTTCGGAAGGCCGTGCCTCCGGCGCCGCTCGGCCCGGCGGTAGATAGCCAGGCCGCGATTCATGCCCCTTCGATCCCCAGCAGCTCGAACCGAGGAGGTCGTCGCGCCGCGTCGCTGTGGCAGGTGAGCCGCTCCCCGGCCCCGGGCTCTCGACGGACACCGACCCGATGCGACCCGACCGGCGTCCGGAACGTGGCGAACGTTTCCGTGCCGGCGCGGGAGACGTCGATGACCGTCACGTCGTCGATCCTGATGAGCTCGTGGTGCGCGCGAAGGTGGTGCTCGGCCGCCTGCACGTCCGTCGGCCGGCAGGAGCGCCCCCGCAGATGTTCGAGCTCGATCGTACCCTCGACGTATCCGGCGGCGACCTCGACCCCTTTGGCCGGATCGACCCGGCCGAAGTAGAACCCGTGCGGGAACGCGATCATGTTGCCC
>CAZDXK010000347.1:0-2431 GCA_964509215.1 uncultured Actinomycetes bacterium
ACGACGACGTTCACCGTCACCATGGTGCATCAACCTCCTTCGGGGGAGGTCACGCGGGGGGAGGTCCGGCTTCGGGGGAGGTAGGTCCGAAGGCCGTCCGGCCGGTGAGGGTCCCGGCGACCCCGACGGTAGCACCGGGCACCGACATGGGCAGCCGTAGACTCGCGTCGGTGGAGACGGTCACGTTCGATGTCGCGCCCGGCGTCACGGCGATCGACACGTTCATGGGTGGACGCGAGCGCTACACGGCCGCCTACCTGCTCCATGCCGACGAACCCGCGCTGGTGGAGACCGGCCCCGGCACGTCGGTGGAGCCCGTGACACGCGCGCTCGACGTGCTGGGCATCGGCTCCGACGCGCTCGCCCATATCGTGCTCACGCACATCCACCTCGACCATGCCGGCGGAGTGGGAGCCTTGGCCGCCCGGTTCCCCCGGGCCACGGTCTGGGTGCACGAGCGGGGGGCCCGCCACCTCGCGGACCCCTCCCGTCTGGTGGAAAGCGCGACCCGGGTGTACGGCGAGGCACGGATGGCTTCGTTGTTCGGACCCGTGGAGCCCGTTCCGGCGGAACGCCTTCGGGTACTCAAAGATCGGCAGACCCTCGACGTGGGAGGGCGATCGCTGCTCGCGCTCGACACACCCGGCCACGCGTCGCATCACCTCGCGTTGGTGGACTCTTCGACCGGCGTCGTCTTCACCGGCGATGCCCTGGGGATCCACGTGCCCGACCTGCCCGTGCTCCGTCCGGCCACGCCCCCGCCCGACTTCGACCTCGAGCTGGCCGTGGCGAGCATCGAGCGGATCCGCGAGGCCGCGACCTCCACGTTGCTGTTCGCACACTTCGGGCCGATCGCCGACGTGGACCGCACCTGCGACCTCGCGATACGCCGGCTACACGACTGGACCGACGTCGTGCGCGGAGCGATGCGATCCACCATGGACCTCGACGAGATCGTCGAGGTCCTGTCGCGCGAGGCCGCCCGCGAGACGGTCACCGGCGCGGGGGCGCAGCTCGATCTGGATCGGCTCGAGACGCTCGCCGGCATCCGGATGAACGCGACGGGGATCGTGCGGTACCTCACGAAGGTGGCGGAGCGCGCTGCGGAAGCATCGGACGCCGGCGACGGATCGGGTCCTCAGACGAGCTGAGCCAACCGCTCCGCCGCGTCGAACGCGCTCGCGTCGTGCCGCATCACCTTTTGGAACTGCTCGGCCGCCTCTTCCTTGCGACCGGCGCGGGCGAGGATGTCGCCCTTCACGTACCAAAGGCGCAGGGTGTAGGTCTCGGAGACGTCGTCACGCGTCCGGGCCCTGCCGAGGAATGCCAGCGCTTCCGTGAAGCGCTTCTGATCGGCGAGCGCGGACGCGGCCACGATGACCGCCTCGGCCTTGGCCTCGTTCGGCGCCTTCCCGTGCAGCTCCTCCTCAGCAAGTGGCACCGCTTCGGCGGGGCGCCCCATCCCGCGCAGGCAGTCCGCCATCACGTGGTTCTGATCCACGCGCCCCGAGATCCGACGGTAGGTCTTCAGCTCCGTCAGCGCCTCCTGCCATCGGCCTTCGCCGTAGAGGGCCAACCCCAACACCTCACGGACGGCAGCGGACCTCGACGCGAAGCGCTTGGCCTTCTCCGCCTCCTTGATCGCCGCCCCCGTATCCCCTCGTTCCAGGAGCTCGATCGCACGGGAGAGCCGGGAGATGGCGTCCTGCTGATCGCCGGGCCGAGCCGTGCGTCGAACCTCTTCCAACACGTCGATCGGGAGTTGGGCGTTCGCCGGCCGCGGACGCTTCGATGCGCTCGTCGGACGAGGTCGGAGCGGTTTGGGCATGTGTCTCCAGCCTACGAGATGAACGACAACGGGCCGCCCGAAGGCGGCCCGTTGTCAACGATGTTCCGGCGACGACCTACTCTCCCACCCAGTCGCCCAGGCAGTACCATCGGCGCTGGAGGGCTTAACTTCCGGGTTCGGGATGGGACCGGGTGTTTCCCCTCCGCTATGGCCACCGAAACGGTGTCTCGGATCGTTTCCGATCCGACGTCGTTGAGGATGCGTCCCTCGAGCAGAGCTCGGGAACTGCGATAGCGAGCGCGAGCGAAGCCAAGCCCTCGGCCTATTAGTACCGGTCAGCTCCACGCGTTGCCGCGCTTCCACTTCCGGCCTATCAACCTCGTAGTCTTCGAGGGGCCTTACCTGGTTGACCCAGTGGGAGATCTCATCTCGAGGGAGGCTTCGCACTTAGATGCTTTCAGCGCTTATCCCGTCCGAACGTGGCTAACCAGCCATGCCGCTGGCGCGACAACTGGCACACCAGAGGTTCGTCCACCCCGGTCCTCTCGTACTAGGGGTAGCTCCTCTCAAATCTCCTGCGCCCACAGCGGATAGGGACCGAACTGTCTCACGACGTTCTAAACCCAGCTCGCGTGCCTCTTT
>CAZDXK010000348.1:0-1266 GCA_964509215.1 uncultured Actinomycetes bacterium
CGTTCCGGAGGCTGAAGCACAAGACGCAGGTGTTCCTGGCGCCCGAGGGCGATCATTACCGGGTCCGGCTCACCCATACGCTCGACGTCTCGCATATCGCCCGTACCGTCGCGCGCGCACTTCGCCTCAACGAGGATCTCGCGGAGGCGATCGCGCTGGGGCACGACCTGGGGCACACGCCGTTCGGCCACCTGGGCGAGCAAGCGCTCACCCCGTTCCTGGGCCGGCCGTTCCGACACAGCGAGCAGAGCCTTAGGGTCGTGGACTATCTGGAGGACGACGGGAAGGGGCTGAACCTCACGTGGGAGGTGCGCGACGGCATCGTGAACCACCCGTGGTCCATGCCGCGGCCCGCCACGCTCGAGGCGCAGATCGTGCGGTTCGCGGACCGCATCGCCTACATCAACCACGACCTCGACGACGCCGTCCGGGCCGGGGTGCTCGATCCGGGCGAGTTGCCGCGCCAGCCGCTCGACGTCCTCGGTCACACGCACGGCGCCCGGATCAACACGCTCGTGATCGACCTGATCGATCAGAGCGCCGATCGGCCGGAAGTGGGCCTGTCCCAAGCCGCCTTCTCGGCCCTCGATGCGCTCCGCGACTTCTTGTTCGAGCAGGTCTACACGCGGGAGGCGGCGCGGAGCGAGCACGAGAAGGCCATCAGGCTCATCCGGGATCTCTTCTCATACTTCCTCGAACATCCGGACGAGATGCCGCCCGAGTACCATCAGTCTCCGGGGGATCTGCCGACCCGCGTGGCGGACTTCATCGCCGGCATGACGGACAGGTACGCCCTCCGAACGTACGAGCGGCTCTTCCTTCCCCAGGGCTGGCTCATCTAGAGCCGGGAGCACCTGTGGCGGGCAGGATCAAGCAAGAAGACATCGAAGCGGTCCGGGAACGGACCGACATCGTTAAGCTCGTCTCGCAGTACCTCACGCTCAAGAAGGCCGGCGGGGACAACATGACCGGTCTGTGTCCGTTCCATCAGGAGAAGACGCCGTCGTTCAGCATCTCGCCGGGCAAGCAACTGTTCTTCTGTCACGGTTGCGGCAAGGGCGGGGACGCGATCGCGTTCCTGCGCGAGCTGGAGCACCTGGGGTTCACGGAGGCGGTGGAGCGGCTGGCGCAGCAGGCAGGCGTCACGCTCCGCTACGAGGGCGATTCGCCCGCGGAGCGCCGAGCCGTCGCCCGCAGGATCGCGTTGATCAAGGCGAACGAGGAGGCCGCACGCCTCTACGCCGCGATGCTCGCCGAAGGCCATGA
>CAZDXK010000348.1:1366-2430 GCA_964509215.1 uncultured Actinomycetes bacterium
CGGGATCGGGTTCGGGGCCAGGATCCTCCCCACCGATCCACGCGCCGGAGGGCAGGCCAAGTACCTGAACACCGCCGAGACGCCGATCTACAAGAAGAACGAGGTCCTGTTCAACGTGGCCGGCGCGCGGACAGCTATCGCGCGAAGCGGTGAGGTCTACGTGGTCGAAGGCTACACCGACGTGATCGGGTTGGCTCAAGCCGGCATCGAGAACGCGGTAGCAACGTGCGGTACGGCGCTGGGGGAGGCGCACTTCCGCCTGCTCAGTCGGTTCGCGCAGCGCGCGATCCTCGCGTTCGACTCCGACGAAGCGGGCGCGCGCGCGGCCGAACGCGCGTACGCGTTCCAGGAAACGTTCCCCGTCCAGGCGGTCGTCATGATCATGCCGCAGGGGCTGGATCCGGCGGACTTCGTCGCCAAGCACGGCGCCGACGGCGTGCGCGCCGCCGCGGCGGGGTCGCGGCCGCTGGTCGAGTACATGGTGCGGCGAACGGTCGCGCGCCACGACCTCTCGACCGTGGAGGGGCAGTCCGCGGCGGTGGCCGACGCGCTGCCCATCCTCGAGGGGCTATCGGATCCCGTGCGGCGTAGCCAGTACGGGCACATGTTGGCGGACCTGGCAGGCGTGTCTGAGTCGTCGGTGATGCAGGCCTTGGATCGTCGGTTGGGCGGACGCCCACAAGAGGTCGCGAAGACCATGAAGCGCGCGTCGGCGCAGGAGAAGGTCGAGCGAGAGATGTTGAAGCTCCTGGTTCGCGACAACGAGACGTATCGCACGTTCGTCGATGAGCTGCAGGCGGAGCACTTCCGCAACACGTCGCATCGACGTCTCTTCCTGGCGATCGAGGAAGCCGACGGCGATGTCGCGAAGATCGGGGGAGGCGAGGATCCGAAGCTCGCGGCCGCCGTGTCATCGCTCGCCGTCGAACCACTCAACGGCGACGGCGACGACTACGCACGAAGCGTGTGGGCGCGTCTGCAGGAGTTCCTGCTGAAGGGCAAGAGCGACGCCATCCGCATGCGGCTCCAGAAGCTGAACCCGATCACCGATACTGACTACGACG
>CAZDXK010000349.1:0-2426 GCA_964509215.1 uncultured Actinomycetes bacterium
GTACACCTGCTCCCACCGTCTCGCGGGGAGCACCCTCGTCTCCGCCGGCTGCGGGTGGCGACCGAGCGCCCCGGCCACGGGCGCACCGAGGACGACCCCGACGGCCACGCTCACCATGGCGGCGGCGATCCGGCGACGGCGGCGAACGCGTGTTCGACCCATGGCTCGATGATGCCCGAACACATGTTCGGAGTCAAGGCTTGACTCGAACATATGTTTGCTTCCGTTCGCGACCGGTGCTAGCGTGCGTTCGACCACGGCAGGAGGCTAGTGACCATGTCTGACACCACTCCCCGACAGCAGCGGATCCTCGACGTCATCGCGGACACGGTTCGCACGAGGGGGTATCCACCCACCGTTCGCGAGATCGGCGAAGCCGTCGGTCTGACCTCGTCGTCGAGCGTCCATGCGCAGCTCGCGAACCTGGAACGCAAGGGGTTCCTGACGAAGGACGCGACCAAGCCTCGGGCGATGTCGCTGTCCGAGCCCAAGGTCGACGGCGCCGTGGTCCCATTGCTCGGGCGGATCGCCGCGGGCGCTCCCGTCTTGGCCGCCGAGCACGTGGAAGAGCACCTCACCGTGCCGCACTCGTTCGTCTCGGGGAACGCCGACCATTTCGCGCTCCGCGTCACGGGCGATTCCATGATCGGCGCCGGCATCCTCGACGGCGACGTCGTCGTGATCAGGTCACAGGCGACGGCGCAGGACGGGCAGGTCGTCGCCGCGCTGCTGCCGGGTCCGGCGGAGGAGGAGGCGACGGTGAAGCGGCTCGGGCACGACGGCGGGCGAGTCATGCTCATCCCCGAGAACCCCGCCATGGAGCCGTTCGAGATGGTCGATGGACGGATCCTCGGAAGGGTGGTGGCGGTGCTCCGCCGCCTGCCGTAGCCACGAGGCACCGGCTAAGCTCGTCGGCACCCTTTCGACGAGGAGCACGGATGCCCACGGGCGCTACCACGAACCTCGAACGCCAGATCCGCTCGCAGCCGGAGGCGCTCTCGGCGTTACTGGGCTCGTCCGACGTCCGCCGGCAGGTGCACGAGGCCGCGGAAGGTCTCCATCGCGCTCGCCGGCTGTGGGTGGTGGGCACCGGCACCAGCCTCCACGCGGCAGAGCTGGGAGCGTCGTTGATCCAGCTCTCCGGCAGGCAGGCCCAAGCGGTCCCCGCGATGCAATTCGTCGATTTCGCCCCGCTGGTAGGCCCGCAGGACGGCATCGTCGTGATCACGCACACCGCGGAGACGGCATACGCGTTGTCCACTCGCGCCCAGGCGTTCTCCGCCGGCCTCGGGCCAGTGATGATCACGAGGCACGGTTCGGGCTTCCCCGACGCGATCGAGACCGTCGACAAGGAGACCTCCGACACCTACACCGTCAGCTACACGACGGCGGTCCTGGCCCTGGCCCTCCTGGCGAGGGAGCTCGGCGCGGGGAGCTTGGACGACGCCGTGCTCAGCCGCGTGCCGGAGGCGGTCGCAGCGGCGGTCGCGGATCCGTCGATCGACGCGATCACCCAGCCCGAGCGTCTGCTCGTGTTCGTCGGTGCGGGTCCGAGCGCCGTCACGGCCCGTGAGGGCGCGCTCAAGGTCCGCGAGGCCTCTCGCTTCCTCGCCGAGGGGTACGACGCCGAGTACCTCCTGCACGGCTCGGCCGTGCCGCTCGACGCCCGCGACCGCGTGGTCGCCATCTTCCCCCCAGACCCCAGCCGACTGGTCGAGGCGATCGCTCGCGCCGCGGAGTCCGAGAACATCAGCGTCACCCGCCTGACGGAGCCCGCCGACCTGCCGCAACCACTCGCGCAGCTTCCCCTCACCGTCCGGTTGCAGCTCGTCGCCCTTCGGTTCGCTCAGGAACGGTCTCAGGACCCCGACACGGTGATCGTGGGTGCCTGGAACGATCCCGCGACCTGGGCCATCGGCGCTCCCTAGGACGGACCGGGCCGCATCCCTAGGACCGAACGAACTCCCGGACGGCCGCGAGCTCACGCTCGCCGACCAGCGCTCGCACGATGGTCCCCTCGCCGTCGAGCTCCGTGCCCAGGACCTCGGCCTCCCGGTACAGCCGCGCCGTGACGTCCTCGCGGCCCCACGGCACCAACAGCGTCACCTCGAGCGGCGGGTGAGGGAGGGCGTCACCGACGACCTCGAGCAGCCCCTCGGCGCCTTCGCCGGTGAGCGCGGACACCGCAACCGAACCCGGGAAGCGACGAGCGAGCCGAGCCCGAGCCGAGCCCGCGACCTGATCGATCTTGTTGAGGGCGAGCACCTCCGGGATCTCTCCCGCCCCGATCTCGCCCAGCACCCGGCGCACGGCCTCAATCTGCTCATCCAACTCCGGCGAGGCGGCGTCGGCGACGTGCAGGATCACGTCCGCCTCCGTCACCTCCTCGAGCGTGGAGCGGAACGCTTCGACCAGATCGTGCGGCA